>DATFGG010000173.1:0-5291 GCA_035249665.1 Actinomycetota bacterium
GAGAGCGGAGGGCTCAGCGAGTCGGGGGGTCGAGTGGACGTGACGGTGGAGCGCATCCCTGACCCTGAAGCACCTTCCGGTTTCATCGCGGAAGGTGTCAGGCGGGCGCACCGCACAACCGACGACTGACGGTTGCGTCGACCTCGTCCCGGATCTGCACAGGATCACGTGTTCGGCCGTGCAACGCGGCGTCATGCGCCTCGCATGAGCCTCGGCTGGACGCTCGGCAACCCTCCTGGTCCAGGGATCTGATCGCGGGACCGGAGGCTCCTGCTGAAGCCAGCTGGTTCCTGAACGCCGTCGTCGCCCATCTCAGGCTCGACGAGGAGCTCCAGATCTCGACCCTCCTCGTCTCGTAGCTGATCTGAGTCCCCGACCGGGGCGACGACCACAGGTGTTCATCTCCTACCGGTAAGCTCCCCGGCTACTGGGCTCGAGGGAGGAACCACCATGCTCACGGAAACCCGGACGGCGGCCGCGCGCGCGGTCGACGTTCGGAAGGTCTACGGCGGGGGGGATGCCGCCGTGGAAGCATTGCGTGGCATCTCGGTCGACTTCGCCGAAGGGGAGTTCGCAGCGATCATGGGGCCGTCGGGCTCGGGGAAGTCGACGCTCTTGCATTGCATGGCCGGTCTGGACAGCCCCACGAGCGGCGAGGTCTTCATCGGCGATGTCGAGCTCACGAGCCTGTCCGAGCGGCAACTGACGCGACTGCGACGAGACCGGGTCGGGTTCGTCTTCCAGGCGTACAACCTGGTCCCCACGCTCACCGCCGCGGAGAACATCACCCTCCCGCTCGACATCGCCGGGCACGACCTCGATCTCGCGTGGTTCGACCGCGTGGTGGACGCTGTTGGTCTGCGTGACCGGCTCGGGCATCTCCCCAGCGAGCTGTCGGGTGGCCAACAGCAGCGCGTCGCGGGTGCCCGTGCACTGGTCTCTCGACCCGCCGTCGTGTTCGCCGACGAGCCAACCGGGAACCTCGACTCCCGCGCGAGCGTTGAGCTGCTCACGTTCCTCCGGAGCGCCGTCGACGACCACGGACAGACGATCGTGATGGTCACGCACGACGCCATGGCGGCGGGTCGATCCGACCGCGTGACGTTCCTCGCCGACGGGCGTGTCGTCGATGAGATGTCCTCGCCCACGTCGGACAAGGTCCTCGATCGGCTCAAGTCACTGGAGGTCTGAGCCGTGTGGCGAGCGGTGATCAAGAGCCTCCTGGCGCGCAAGCTCCGGTTGCTGCTCACGGCGTTCTCGATCGTGGTCGGGATCGGGTTCGTGGCAGGGACGTACGTCCTCACGGACACGATGGATCGAGCGTTCGACGAGCTCTTCGCCACGACGACCGCCGACATCGATGTCGTGGTCCGTGCGACGTCTGCGTTCGAGCCCGGGGCCGCCGGCAATCCGGGCGGGAGCGGGAACATCTCGAGGACCACGATCCCCGAGTCCGTCCTCGCAACCGTGGAGGACGTGTCGGGCGTCGGAAGCGCCTACGGGGGGGTCCTCGGGTACGCCCAGATGGTCGACCCCGTCACCGATGAGGCGGTCGGCGGTTTCGGGCCACCCACGATCGGGGTGAACTGGCAAGAAGCCTCGAGCGTGTTGGTGCTCCGGAGGGGCGAGCCTCCCTCCACCGACGATCAGGTGGTGATCGACGCGGCGACCGCCGAGGCCCACGACATGGCGATCGGGGACCGTGTGCAGATCCTCTTCGAGGGGCCACCGCAGGGGTTCACGATCTCGGGTGTGGCCGGGTTCGGCGATGCCGACAACCTGGGTGGCGCCACGCTGGCCGCGTTCGAGACGGAGACCGCGCAACGCGTCCTCGGGCGTGAGGGCGTCTTCGACGACATCAGTGTGGAGGCAGGGGAGGGGATAACGCCGAACGCCCTCGCCGCGCGGATCGACGCGGCGCTCCCGGAGAACATGGAGGCCGTCACGGCCACCACCGTGGCGGACGAGCAGGCCGAGGCCCTGCAGGAGGGGTTGGGCTTCTTCCGGATCTTCCTCCTGGTGTTCGCGTTCATCGCGCTGTTCGTCGGGGCGTTCATCATCTTCAACACGTTCTCGATCATCGTCGCGCAGCGGACCCGAGAGCTCGCCTTGCTTCGCGCGCTCGGTGCCAGTCGCCGGCAGGTGATGACCTCCGTCGTCGCGGAGGCGTTCCTGGTCGGCCTCATCGCCTCGACCGTTGGGATCGTCGTCGGGATCGGGGTCGCGTTCGGGATCCAGTGGCTCCTCGGTGCGTTCGGGATCGATCTCCCCAGCACATCCATGCAACTGCAGCTGCGAACGATCGTCGTGTCCCTGGTGGTGGGCACCCTCGTGACGGTCGCCGCGGCGGTGTTCCCGGCGCGTCGAGCATCGCGGGTGGCCCCGGTCGAGGCCATGCGGGATGTGCAGCAGCAGGAGGTCGGACGGGGCCTCGGCCGTCGGGCCGCGATCGGCGCGGCGGTGCTGGGCCTCGGGATCGTCGGACTGCTCTACGGTTTGTTCGCGTTGCCCGCGAACGCGGCCGCACTCGTGGGGTTCGGCGCGGCAGCGACGTTCATCGGCGTCGCGGTGCTCTCGCCGCTGGTCGCGCGGCCGCTCGCCTCCTGGATCGGAGCGCCGCTGCGGGCGTTCGGGGTCCAGGGCAAGCTCGGTCGGGAGAACGCGAAGCGGAACCCACGCCGAACGGCGTCTACCGCCGCCGCCTTGATGATCGGGCTCGGTCTCGTGTCCATGGTGGCGGTCCTGTCTTCGTCGTTGAAGGCATCGTTCGACCGTGCGCTGGAGAGCACGCTGAAGGCGGACTTCACGCTCGCCAACAGCTCCTTCATGATGTTCAGCCCCGACGTGGCCGCTCGCGTCCGGGAGCTCCCCGAGGTGGGTGCGGTCTCCGAGTTCCGTCCCGGCGTGTTCCGGGTCGACGGGGTGACGAGTTTCCTCACCGCCGTGGACCCCGCCACGCTCGATCAAGTCGCGGAGCTCGGCGTCACGGAGGGGACGACGGACGCGCTCGCTGCGGACACCGTGTTGGTCTTCGAGGACGTTGCCAACGATGAGGGATGGAGCGTCGGTGACACCGTGCCGGCCGCGTTCGCGACGGTGGGGGATCGGCCGCTCGAGGTCGTGGGCATCTACAGCGAGAGCCTGCTCGTCCAGAGCGACTACCTCATCGCGTTGGAGACGTACGAGGACGTCTTCCCGGAGCAGCTCGACTCGGTCGTGCTCATCAAGGGTGCAGAAGGCGTGCCCACGGACGACGTGGAACGAGCGGTCAACCAGGCGGTGGGGTCGTTCTCCAGCATCGAGGTACAGGACCAGGCCGAGTTCCGGGAACAGCAGGCGGGCTTCATCAATCAGCTCCTGGGCCTGGTGACGGCCCTCCTCGCGATGGCGATCCTGATCGCCCTCTTCGGGATCGTGAACACGTTGGGGCTCTCGATCTTCGAACGAACCCGCGAGCTGGGTCTCCTGCGAGCGATCGGGATGGGTCGCCGACAGGTGCGATGGATGATCCGGTGGGAGTCGGTGATCATCGCGGTGATCGGGGCCGTGCTGGGCATCGTGATAGGGGTGTTCTTCGGCTGGGCGTTGCGCAGATCGCTGGAGCCCGAAGGCGTCAGCGAGCTTGCGATCCCAGCCGGGCAGCTGTTGATCTACCTCGTGTTCGCTGCCTTGGCCGGCGTCCTCGCGGCCGTCTGGCCGGCGCGGCGTGCCGCGAGGCTCGACGTGCTCCAGTCCATCGCCTACGAGTAGCGGAGGCCGGTAGCCCCGTCGATATCATGGCCGCGTGCCACGATTGACCCTTCCGGACGGCACCACCGTCGGGCTCCCCGAGGGGGAGCCGGTCGGGGCCGTGCTGGCTCCGGACGCGATCGCGGCGCGGGTGGACGGCACGCTGCGGGACCTCTCGTTCGTGCCGGTCGGCGACGCGTCGGTGGAACCCCTCGAGCCGGGCTCGGACGACGGCCTCCACATCCTCCGGCACTCCACGGCCCATGTCTTGGCACAAGCGGTGTGTCGGCTGCAGCCGGGTGCGAAGTACGCGATCGGCCCGCCGATCCAGGACGGCTTCTACTACGACTTCGATCTGCCGACCGCGATCGGAGAAGGCGACCTGCCCGCGATCGAGGCAGAGATGCGCGCGATCGTGGGGCACGATCAGCCGTTCCTCCGCGAGGAGGTCACGCGCGAGGACGCGGTCGCCCGGCTCGAGGGCCAGCCGTTCAAGCGGGAGATCATCGAGTCGATCGGTTCCGCCGAAGGCGAGGTGGCGACCGGCGATGTCGTGTCCCTGTACCGCAACGACGGGTGGGTGGACCTGTGCGAAGGCCCCCACGTCCCCTCGACCGGCCGCCTCGGCGCGTTCACGCTGACCTCGACCGCCGGGGCCTACTGGCGAGGGCTCGAGACCAACCCGATGCTCACCCGGATCTACGGAACGGCATGGGTGACCCAGGAAGACCTCGAGGCACACCTGTCCCGGTTGGAGGAAGCCGAGAAGCGCGACCATCGGCGCCTCGGTCGCGAGCTGGATCTGTTCTCGAGTCCCGACGAGCTCGGTCCGGGTCTGTGGATCTGGCATCCGCGCGGCGGGATCTTCCGGAAACAGCTCGAGGACTGGGTCCGGGATCTCCACGTCGAGCGTGACTACGACCTCATCGTCTCTCCGCACATCGCCCGGTCCGTGCTGTGGGAGACGAGCGGCCACCTCGAGAAGTACCGGGAGAACATGTATCCCCCGATGGAGGCGGACACCGGCGACTACTACGTCAAGCCGATGAACTGCCCGTTCCACGTGCTCGTCTACAAGTCGCAGGTGCGGAGCTACCGCGACCTTCCGATGCGGCTGTCGGAGCTCGGCACGATCTACCGTCACGAGAAGGCCGGCACGCTCCACGGGCTGCTCCGGATCCGCGGGGGGACCCAGGACGACTCGCACATCATCTGCACACCCGACCAGGTGATCGACGAGATCCTCGCGGTCTTCGACCTCACGCTCGAGATCCACCGCACCTTCGGCTTCACCGACCCCGTGGTCGAGCTCTCGACGCTGCCCGTCGCCCGATCGATCGTGGACGCCGAGACGGCCGAACGCGCCACCGAGGCGCTGACGCTGGCGCTCGAGAAGAGCGGTCTCGAGTATCGGGTCGCCGAGGGCGAGGGCGCGTTCTACGGACCGAAAGTGGACTTCCACTTCCGCGACGCGCTGGGGCGCCTCTGGCAGCTCACGACCGTCCAGTGCGACTTCGCCTTGCCCGAGCGCTTCGACATGGAGTACACGGGCGACGACAACC
>DATFGG010000174.1:0-2056 GCA_035249665.1 Actinomycetota bacterium
ACGCCCTCGGACTTGTAGCCGATGTCGAGGAGGATCTCGTCGCGATCGATCTTGACGACGACGCCCTCCATGATGTCGCCGTCCTTGAAGTCGCGAAGCGATGCCTCCATCGCACGGACGAGCTCCTCCGGCGTGTAGTCCTCGCCCTCCGGCTCGAGCGTGGCGACGAGCGGTGCCCCTTCCGTCGGCGTCGCGGGCGGGGGGATGTCGCCGGTCGTCTCGGTGTCGGTCTCGGTGGCCGCTCCCTCGTCGACGATCGGCTCAGAGGTCTCGACGGTTCCGTCGGGGACGCTCTCGGTGGTGGTCTCGATCTCGCTCATGCGGTGGTTCTCCTTCTGGCACACGGGGCTCACCGCATCGCGGGTTGGGATTTGCGACGCGGCACGCGAGCGATCCGCGGGCCGGGTGGAAGGGTAGGTGAGCAGCGCAAACGACGTCAATGAGGAGGCCGCGGGACGGTCAGTGGCCTTCGGGAGCGGCCTCCGACCAGTTCGGGCCGACGCCGATGTCCGCCCGGAGGTCGACGACGAGCTCCACGGCCCCCTCCATCCGGTCGCGGATCAGGTCCGCGGCCTCTTCCGCGCGGTCCTTCGCGACCTCGAAGACGAGCTCGTCGTGGACGGTGAGCAGCATGTGGCAGTCGAGCTCCGGCCGCTCCCGGAGGGCCCGGTCGACGCCGATCATCCCCACCTTGAACACATCGGACGCGCTCCCCTGGATCGGCGCGTTCAGCGCCTGCCGTCTGCCGAGATCGCGCACCCGCGGGTTGGCCGCCTGGAGCTCGGGGATGTACCGGCGCCGTCCGAGGAGGGTCTCGGTGAACCCTTCCACCGTCGCCCGGTCGACCTGGTTCTGGAGGTAGTTCTTGATCGCGGGGAAGCCGTCGAAGTAGGCGTCGATGAACTCTTGCGCCTCGTCCGCCGTGATCCCGAGACGGGTGGCGAGGCCCCAGGCGTTCATCCCGTAGGCGAGGCCGTAGTTGACCGCCTTCGCGCGCCGGCGCATCTCCGCGTCGACGTGCTCGGGCGGGAGATCGAACACCTTCGCCGCCGTGGCCGCGTGGATGTCGAGCCCCGAGTCGAAGGCCTCACGCAGCCCGGCGTCCCCGGACAGGTGCGCGAGGATGCGGAGCTCGATCTGCGAGTAGTCGGCGACGAGCAGGACCTGGTCGTCGGCACCCGGGATGAACGCCCTGCGGATCTGCCGGCCGAGCTCCGAGCGGATCGGGATGTTCTGGAGATTGGGGTTCGAGGAGGAGAGCCTCCCCGTCGCGGCAACGGTCTGGTTGAACGACGTGTGGAGTCGGCCGTCCTTCTCGTCGACCAGCTTGGGGAGGGCCTCCAGGTACGTGGAGTTGAGCTTGTCCAGCTCGCGCCACGACAGCAGCGCGTCGACGATCGGGTGCGCGTCGCGGAGCTTCTCGAGGACGCTGGCGTCGGTGGAGAGCTCGCCCTTGGGCGTCTTCTTCCCCGGTTGGAGGCCAAGCTGGTCGTAGAGGATCGCTCGGAGCTGCGGCGGTGAGTTCAGGTTGAACTCCTGCCCGGCGTGCTGGAACACCTCCGCGTGCAGGGTGGCCATCCGGTCGCGGACCGACCCGCCCATGTCCTCGAGGTACGGCACGTCGAGCCGGACCCCGCGCGCCTCCATCCGCGCGAGGACGGACGCGAGCGGCAGCTCCACGTCCTCCAGCAGCGGCCGGAGACCTTGGCGATCGATCTGCTCCTCCAGGACCGGCGCGAGGAGGGATACCGCCGCGGCCTCCGACGCCACGTGTCGCCACGGCTCTTCCGTGAAGAGCTGCATCTCCGTCTCGGTGGCCGCCTCCCCCTCCCCGCCGAAGAGGTCGGTCCCCAGGTAGCGCTCGCAGAGGGTCGCCAGCGGGTAGTCGGCCGTCCCCGGTTCCAGGAGGTACCCCGCGAGCATCGTGTCGAACGCGACGCCCTCGAGGACCGCGCCGGCGCGGAGGGTGACGCGCTCGAGCGCCTTCGCGTCGTGGGTCCATTTCCGCGTCGAGGCGTCGGCGAGACGCTCGGCGACCGGGCCAGGTCCGGGGAGA
>DATFGG010000175.1:0-14161 GCA_035249665.1 Actinomycetota bacterium
CGAGAGGCATTCATGTCCGTGAAGACCGGCGACACCGAGATGGACCTTGCCGGCGCGGTGACGGCGGGCCTGTACCGATTGGGCGCCGAGCACTTCAGATTGCTGATCGTGGCGTCCGGAGAGCGGAGCCGGCTTCCGAACGTGGGGCCGACCGATCGCAAGATGCAGCGTGGCGACCTGATCCGGCTGGAGGTGTTCGGCGTGCTCCAGGGCTACCACGCAGGCGTCTGTCGAACCGGCGCGGTCCAAGAACCATCCGCGGAGGCCCAACGGATCTGGGCCAACTTCGTCGGATGTCGCGATCTCCTCTCGGAGCGCATCCGTGAAGGAGCCAGCTCGGCGCAGGTGTATCGCGACTTCCTCGTGAAGTTCGGCGAGCTCGGATACGACCCCATCAGCTTCGTCGGCCACGGGATCGGCCTCTTCCTCCACGAGGAGCCGTACCTGGGAAGCGTCGGGGACTGGACCCTGGAGGAAGGGATGGTGCTGGGAGTCGAGCCGCTCGTCTACGGGCCGGAGTTCGGACTCCAGATGAAGGACGTGGTCCTCGTCACGGCCGATGGTGCCGAGCGTCTATCCGACGTAACGGATACGGACTCACTACTGATCGTCCCGTGAGGCTCGGTTTGACAGGATTGGTCAGACCACCGTACAAGGTGCCATGCAGACGGTCCGGGTCGAGCGACTCTCGCAGCACGTGGTCGACGAGCTCCTCCGCGCGATCCGGATCGGACGGTTCGAACCCGGGCAGCGCCTTCCCTCGGAACGGCAGCTCGCGGAAGACTTCGGCGTCTCGCGAGCGAGCGTCCGCGAAGGACTCCGGATCCTCGAGCTTTTGGAGACGGTCGAGATCCACCAGGGGAGAGGCGCCGTCGTCGTCGCCGCGACGCGGCAACGGAGCGGGCGGCCCCTCAGACGCTGGCTGAGATCGCATCGGGGCGAGGTGGTCGAGCTGCTGGAGGTGCGTGAAGCGCTCGAGTCGGCAGCCGCCGCCCTCGCCGCCTCTCGCGAGGCGGATGAGATCCACCCGGTTCTGGAGGCGACCGACGAACTCGATGCGATCGTGAACGCCGACGTGGCGTTCCACAGAGGCGTGGCCGATCGCAGCGGCAACGAGGTCCTGGCGGGCTTGGTGGACGAGTTGAACGGCGTTCTGGAAGCCTCCCGGTATGCGATGTTCGCGATCCCGGGGCGTCGCGAGCGGTCGCACCGAGACCACCTGTCGATCGCGCGTGCGATCAATGGAAGGAAGCCCGCCGAAGCCACTGCCGCGATGCGCCGCCACATCACGAACACCATGAAGGAGATCGAGTTGCACGCGAGGAGGTCCGGCTGATGCCCGTGGTGACCGTTCAGCTCTACGAGGGGCGATCGCTCGATCAGAAGCGTCATCTGGCCGGAGCGATCACGAAAGCGATGGTGGAACATGCCGGTGCGGACCCCTCGGGCCTTCACGTCGTGCTGCAGGAGATCCCCCCGGAGAACTGGGCTCGTGCAGGTGTGCTGGGGATCGACCGAGAGCCGCGTGACGACACCGGCGTGACCAGTGTCTCCGGCCTGCACCATCTGCTGCTCCAGGTTTCGGACATCGCGAGAGCAGAGGCGTTCTACCTGGACGGTTTGGGCTTCACGGTCCGCAAGCGCGAGGCCTTCGGCGACGGGCGTCCGCTGATCGTGACGGATCAAGGACTCGGGCTGACCGAGGGTGGGCCGGAGCCGCCGGGTCCGGTGGAGCACATCGCCTTCCGCGTGAAGGGTGTCGAGGAATTCGCAGATATGGTGGAGGCGTCCGGAGGGGAGATCGTGAAGGGCCCCGGACCGGGACCGTACGGCCTCTCGCTCTACTTCCTGGATCCCGACGGGAACAAGATCGAGTTCCACGAGTAACGATGAAGCTCACGGCGATCGAGACGTACATCATCGACCTACCGAAGCGGCGTGCCCACAACTGGGCCAGCAAGATGTCGACGCCGATCGGAAGCCACCTCTTCGTGAAGCTCACCGACGATGACGGCCACGTCGGTTGGGGAGAGTCACCCGCGATCCCCACGTGGGGCGGGGCGCACATGCGCTATTACGGCGAGACGCCCGAGACCGCTCGACTGCTGATCCTGGATCACCTCTGGCCGGCCCTCACAGACCTCTCGCCGCTCGAACCGGTCGCCCTCCACGCCGCCATGGACGGCGTCGTGAAGGGGAATCCCTACGCGAAAGCTGCGCTCGACATGGCCTGCTTCGATCTCGCCGGACGCGCTCTCGGTGTCCCCGTCTCGACCCTGCTCGGAGGGCGCGTCCGCGATCGGATCCCGGTGTGTCACTCGCTCGGCATCATGGAGGACGAGCCGGCGCTCGACGAGGCCGAGGCCGCCGTCGCGGAAGGGATCACCACCATCAAGGTGAAGACCGGCGTCGATCCCGAACGTGACGTGCGCCTCGTGCGGAAGCTCCGCGACCGCGTCGGCGACGATGTCGGCCTGCGCGTCGACGCCAACGAGGGCTATCGAACGGTCAGCGAGGCGGTTCAGGTGACGCGTCGCCAGGTGGACGAAGCCGGCATCTTCCTGTGTGAGCAACCGATGGCCGGCGCCCAGGCCCTCGCCGAGGTCGCCAAACGGATCGATGTCCCGGTGATGGCCGACGAATCCGCCTGGACGACGCAGGACATCATCGAGCTGGCAGCGCTGGGGGCGGCGACCACGTTCTCGCTCTACGTCACGAAGCCAGGAGGGCTCCATCGCGCCCGAGAGCAGGCGACGGTCGCGGCATCGCTCGGCTTCATCTCCGACATCGGTGGCTCGATCGAGATGGGGGTCGGCAACGCCGCCAATCTGCACCTGGGCGCGGCCACGTCGATCGCGACACTGCCGAGTGTCTGTCCCGTTTCCACCCCGGCCCCGTTCGAGCACGGGGTGGCAGGCAACTACTACACGGACGATCTGATCACCGAGCCGCTCCGATTCGAAGATGGATGCCTGCTTGTCCCGGACGGCTCCGGCCTCGGAGTCGAGGTGGATCAGGAGAAGATCGAGGCATACGCTCGGTGACCGATGTCGCGGTGCTCGGGGCCGGCCACGGCGGGCTGGCCGCGGCGGCGGACCTGTCGCGGCGCGGGTTCAGGGTCCGTCTCCGGAACCGGAGTGCCGGGCCGATACGAGCGGTCGCGGACGCTGGTGGCATCCGCACCAGCGGCGCGATCGGAGACGGGCTGGCGACGATCGACCTCGCGACCACCGATCTTCCGGCTGCCGTGGACGGAGCCGAGGCCGTCATCGTCGTGCTCCCTGCGGTGGCACACGCCGACGTCGCTCGCTCGCTCGCTGATGCACTCGCTCCCGACGTTCCGGTCGTCCTCAACCCGGGCCATATGTGCGGATCCCTGCATCTGAAGCGCGTCTTCTCGAGGATGGGCCTGATCCCACCCCCGATCGTGGAGCTCGGGACGCTCAGCTACATCTGTCGATCACCCGAGCCGGGGGCGGTCGACGTGTTCCTGCGGGCCCGGGGCGTGCCGACCGCGGTTTCGCCGCCTGACCGCTCCGACCTGATCGGGCTCGCGGAGGAGCTGTTCCCAGGCGTCCGCCGGGTCGCCTCCCCGATCGAGGCCTGGCTCTATGACGTGAACGTCGTTCTGCACCCGCCCGGAATGGTGCTGGGATCCGCGTGGCTCGAGGCCACCTCCGGGGGGTACCGCTTCTACGCCGACGGCATCACGCCCTCGGTCGAGGGCGTGATGAACGCCTTGGACCTCGAACGTCGCGCGGTTGGCGCTGCATTCGGCCTCGAGCTGCCTTCGCTCGCCGAGACGATGGCCGCCCTCGGATCGGCAGATCCCGCGGCTGCAGCGCGCGGGGCTTTGGGCGAGGCGGTCCGCGCCGGTCGGGCGAACAGATCGATCCGGGCTCCTGCGAGCGTCGATCATCGCTACCTCCACGAGGACGTGCCCTTCGGCTTGGTGCCGATGATGGCCCTGGCAGCAGCGGGGGGCGTCGAAACGCCGGTCGCGGCAGCGTTGACGGTCCTTGCCGAGGTGATGACCGATCGCACCTATCGCCGAGACGGGCTCACGGCGTCGTTCCTCGGTCTCGAGGGACTCGATGCAGCCGGGGTGGAACGGATGCTGGTGGGCGACGGATGAGTGTGTGGAGCGGGCTGAAGGTCGCGGTCCTGGGGGGAGACGCCCGCGAGACAGAGATCGCCGCGCTCGCCGTTGAGGCCGGGGCGGTCGTGCGACGGTTCGGCACGCCGGATGCCGGTGCGGGGCGCCATGCCGGGGAGGTCGCCATCGCCCTGCACGATGCCCTCCGCGGCGCGCGCGTCGCGATCGGGCCCGTCCCCTTCCCGGGACCCGACGGGCGATTGTTCGCGCCACACGCGTCCGAGCCGATCTACCTGGATGTCGAAGCCTTGCGCGCCATGGATGTGGACGGGCACGTCGTCATCGGCAAGGCGACGGACGATCTCCTCTCGAGCGCGCGCGCGGTCGGTGTCGTCGTCCACCAGTTTGAGCACGACACGGAGCTGATGCTCCTGCGCGCCCCGGCGATCGCGGAGGGGGCGATCGCCGCTGCGATCGAGCGGAGTCCCGTGACGATCCACGCGTCGCCGATCGGCGTGCTCGGGTTCGGACGCACGGCACGTGGACTCACCCGGGCACTGCTGGGCCTCGGTGCGAAGGTGCATGTGTTCGCGCGCAAGGCTGAAGCACGGGCGGAGGCATACGGCTACGGGGCCAGCGCGCATGCGCTCGTCGACGTCCCCGAGATCTTCCCGAGGCTTGAGATCGTGTTCAACACCGTCCCGGCGCCGGTGGTCGATCGCGCTGTTCTCTCGATGCTCCGACCCGGGACGCTCGTGGTGGATATGTCGGCACCGCCACCTGGTGTGGATCACGCGGCAGCCGAGGAGCTCGGGCTCGATCTCGTCTGGGCGCGCGGCCTCGGCGCCTCGGCCCCGAGAACCGTGGGGGCTTCGCAGTGGGTGGGAATCAGTCGGATCATCGAGGCGGCGCTGGCCTGATACCGCCCCTGAGCTGCGCACATTGCGATACCGAGGCAAGATTGCATACGATTCGCATGCATGTCGCCGACCGTTCTCGCGGGGATCTCCGCTTTCTGCTTCGCGGGCAGCCACGTCGCTTCCAAGCGGGGAGTGGAGTCCACGAGCGTCGTCGCGGGACTCCTGATCTCGCTGGCGACCATGTGGGTGGTCCTGCTGGGCGCCACGATCGTCGACCTTCCCGTGGAGATCGAAGGCTGGGCGATCCTCGTGCTCGCCGTGAGCGGCCTGGTGGCACCGGCCATCGGGCGCGCGGCCGCGATCGCCGGTGTCGACCGCTTGGGTCCTTCCATCTCCGTCCCGATCCAGGCGGGCGTCTACCCCCTCGTCGCCGTGGTCGGAGCGGTGACGATCCTCGATGAGTCGATCACGTGGACGCGGTTCACGGGTACGGTCACGATCGTGGTCGGCATCCTGCTCCTGTCCAGAAGGACGGCTCTCGCCGACCGCTTGGCCGAGGCACCAACCGACCTGTTGGGGCCGACGACCGGACGGTTCGGTCGGACGGTGTCTCGAGCGGTCGTGCTCCCCGCCTTGGCGGGACTGGCCTACGGAACGAGCGATCTGATCCGCAAGCAAGGGATCGACCTTCTCCCTCATCCCACGTTCGCGGCGTTGGTCGCGGTGTCCGCGGCGCTCCTCGCGTGGAGCGCCGCGTCCATCGCTTTTCCCTCGGTCCGGGTGCGGATCTCCACGGGCCGCGGCGCGGGCTGGTTCGTGGTCGGGGGGACGCTCGCCGCCACCGCGATCCTGGTCCAGTTCCACGCGCTCGAGCGCGGGAACGTCTCCCTCATCAGCCCGATCGTGGCCGCGCAACCACTCTTCGTCTTGTTCCTGTCGACGATCCTGCTCCGTAGGATCGAACGGGTGACCGTGCCGATCGTGATCGGGGGAGTGGCGACCGTCGTCGGTGTGGTGCTCGTGGCCACCTGAAAGGAGTCCCTATGTGGCAGGGCATCGGCCTGAGTCTCCCGAACCGTGGCGTGCTCTTCGGGGCCACGACCGTCGAAGAACTCCTGGAGCTTCCCGAGCTCGCTGAGTCCTCCGGTGCGTTCACCTCTGTCTGGGTCGGCGATGGGCTGATCGCGAAACCGCGGCTTGAGTCGATCGCGACGTTGTCGGCCATCGCGGCCCGCACACGATCGGTGAAGCTGGGCGTCTGCTGCATGGCCACCTTCCCCCTCCGCAACCCGGTCCTGTTCGCCGTTCAGTGGGCATCGCTCGATGTCATCTCCTCCGGCCGGTCGTTGCTGGCCGTCTGTCTCGGCGCCCCGACGGCGCGCAGCGGCGTGCGCCCGGAGACCGAGCTCCAGGCGATGGGAGTCGAGCGCGAAGAGAGGGTCGGACGATTCGTCGAGGGGATCGAGGTCGTGCGGAAGCTCTGGAACGGGCCGACGACGCACGAGGGTCGCTTCTTCAAGCTCTCAGACATCGACATCCTTCCGAAGCCCGCACAAGATCCCTGTCCGATCTGGATCGCCAGCAATCCCGACCCGACCACCCTCTCGGCGGAGTCGTACGACCGGGCGATCCGTCGAGTGGCGCGGCTCGCCGATGGATGGCTCTCGACGGTCGTGGAGCCGAAGGAGTTCGGCCGACGCTGGCAAGAGATCCTCGATGCGGCGCGCGATGAGGGCCGAGATACTTCGAGCATGTCGTCGGCGGTGCACCTCATGGTGAACCTCGAGGACGATCGCGAAGCCGCGCGCGCGAACGCCAAGCGGTTCCTGGACTCCTACTACTCCATGGACGTCCAGCCGAAGACGCTGGACGCGTGGGGTGCGTACGGCAGCCCGGCCGAGGTCGCTGAGCGGATCGGCGCGTACGTGGACGCAGGGCTGGACCTGCCCATCATCCGGTTCGCGTCCCACGACCAGCGGGGGCAGCTCACCCGCGGCATCGAAGAGCTCCTCCCGAGGATCCGGCCGGCGTGAACGCTGCCGAGACCCACGACTCGTGGTTGCGGGAATTGCTGCTCGACCTGTTGCGGACATCCACGGAGGTGCCCGTCGGAACGACACAGATACTCCCCGGGGACCCGAGGATCATCCGAGCCGTCGACGAGGCCGTCGTGCCGATCATCGAGGCGCTCGGCCCGGACGAGGTCCTGCACCATGAGGCGGGGGACGTGGCCGCGCGGTTCGGGCCCGAGCGTGACGACGGACTTCTCCTCCAGACGTACATCGTGTCGCAGCATGCGAATCTCATGGACGATCCACACGACGCACGCATCGTCGACGGGACGGACTACGGCCTCGGCCCCGGACCGTGCGCCGTGGGTCAAGGAGCCACGCAGAACAAGGGCCCTATGGCATCGGCGTTCGCAGCCGTCCGCGCCCGTCCCCCCGAGTTGGCACGGCCCGTGTGGCTCGTGGTGAACACGGAGGGGATGAGCAGCCACGCTGGTTCGCGACGCGTGCTCGACGAACTGGGCGTGCGTGCGGCGTGGGGGGTCGTCGCCTTCGGCACCGACCTGCGCGTGTCGCTGGGCAATCGGGGGCGGGTCGACGTCGAGGTGACGGTGGCCGGCAGATCCTCCCACTCCAGCCAGCCGTGGCTCGGGACGAACCCGATCGAGGGAGCTGCCGACGTGATCCGAGCCATCCGCTCACTCCCGATCGGGGATCCACATCCGGACCTCGGGCCCGCCACGGCCACGCCGTGCGCGATCTCGTGCTTCCCGGTCGCCCCTCACACGATCCCCGAGCGAGCGACGATCCTGGTCGACCGGCGTTTGCTTCCGGGCGGATCCGCCGAGGACGCCGTGTCGGAGATCCGAGAACATCTGATGAGGGAGCTCCCCGACACGTCCGTCGTCGTCGAACCCGGCGCGTCCATGCTGCCCGCCGCTGTCGATCCGGCGTCGCCCGTCGTGACGTCGCTCTTGGAAGGGATCGAGGCGGCGACGGGTCGACCGGGTGAGTCGTTCTGGAGCCTCAACGCGTTCGACGCCGGATACGCCTGCGCGAAAGGCACCCCGACCCCCATGTTCGGGCCCGGGAAGCGCGGGTTCGCCGGCGCCGGACTCACGGGGGTGGATCTTGTCCCCCTCGCGGATTGCGAGATCGCGGGAAGCGCGCTCGCTCACACGATCCGGGGGTTGTGCGGTTGACGAGCCCACCGGGGCACAGCCGCCGGAGATCAGGGTGTCCCTGCCAGCCCGAAGTCCACGAGCGTGCCGACACCCTGTCGCTCGGCGAGTTCCCACACGACGCGGGCGGCGTCGACGTCCTGCGTCGCGACGCCGGAGGAATCGAACAGGATGACATCGTCTCCCGAGCTGATAACCACGGTACCGGCCAACACCTCGCCGAGGTCGGCACGGATGTCTCCCGCCGACACGACACCGGCGCCGAGCGCTACGGAGAACTTCCCTTCCGCTCGCGATTCTTCCTTCCCATCGGCGACCACGACGCTCATCGCGATCACCTGTGGATCCACCTCGCTTCGGATCCCCATCGCGTTCACGAGCTGCCCGGCCGAGACGTGATGCGGCTCGAGGATCGGTGTGGGTGCGTTGCTCGCAGTCACGATGATGTCGACGTCTCGCACGGCCTCGTCGATCGATGCGACGGGAGAAGCCTCGAGCCCAAGATCGCGTGCGAACCCGGCGAACGCCGTGCGGCGTTCGGGCGAACGCGAGTAGACCTTGAGGGAACCCAAACCGGGCCTGGTGAGCTTTATGGCCTCCAGGCTGAACCGCGCGACGACCCCCGCCCCCAGGATGCCGAGCGAGGAGGCATCCGCCCGCGCGAGTGCCTCGGTCGCGAGCCCGGCGGCAGCGCCCGTACGGACAGCCGTGAGGTAGGCGCCGTCCATCACCGCGAGCGGGAAACCGCTCTCGTCGTCGAGCAGCACCACGAGTGATCCGAGGTTCGCCCCGGACGGGTTCTCAGGGAACCGGGCGAGGATCTTCACTCCGAGCGCCGCGGTCGACGCGTCGTGCCCCGCGAGGATCTTGAGCCAGGCCCGCCGCGGCTCTGGGAGCCGGAGCCATGCGTTGCGCGCCACGGTGGCGGCCCCGGAAGCATGCGACACGAATGCTCGACGCTGTACCTCGAGTGCCGAGCTCATGTCGAGGAGCGCGCGAACCTCCTCCATGCCCAAGATGCGGGTCTGCCGGCCGGCGAACGGATCCGCGGCGCCCATCGTCACTCGATCACGTAGAGACCGGGGTCGGATCCGGACAGCACCTCGGCCCCGTCCGCTGTGATCAACACATCCGACTCCGACCCGTAGGTCATGTCCTCGTCGCGGAGGTACGCCTCGCAGGAAACGACCATGCCGGGCTCGAGCAGCTCTTCGCTGTCATGCCGAACGAACGGAGGCTCGCTGGACGCGAGGCCGATGCCGTGGCACAGATGCATGTAGGGCGGCCCGAGGTAATTCGAGAACTGCTCTTCCGCGTATCCCAGCTCACGGTAGTAGCCGACCATCTGCTCGATCACCTGTCGGTACGACGTTCCCGGCTTCAGCGCCTCGGCGATCGACCGCTCGACGATCTCGACGATGTTGCGGTGGTGTTGCCGCTGACGCGTCGAGGGTTGCCCGACGATCGCCATGCGGTTGAACTCCCCCCAGTAGCCGCCGATCACCGCCCCGGAGTCGACGAAGAGGAGGTCGCCCGGCTCGAGTGAGTACTCCGCGAGGGGGCCGAGCATGCGTGAGGTATGGCCGAGGGCTCGGGATTTCTCTTGCGACACGACGAGGATCTGCCCGTACGGAGGACGTACGGCTCCTTCTTCGATCAGCCTCGCTCCGATCAGCCTGGCCGCGTCGACCTCGGTATCCCCGCGCTTCAGCTGGGCGAATCCGCCCGCCAAAGCGAGGCCGTTGATCCGGTCGGCCTCGCGGATGTACGCGACTTCAGCCGAGGACTTGATCGTGCGAAGCCGCCAGATCACGGGAGCTGCGTCGACGAACGTGGCATCCGGCAACCCTTGTTCCAGCGACCGGTACTCGAGCAACGGGATGAACAGGCGCTGGTCCAGCCCCAACTCGGCCCCGATCCGCGCTGATCCCAACCCTCGCTCACGCATCTCCGTGGCGAGTCCCTCACCGGCGAACGGCGGATCATAGGTCAGGACATCGGTGACCCACGATTGCGCCCGCGCGTTGTCCACGTTGATGCCGTAGATCCAGAGGAACGGCTCGCCCTCGAGCGGCAGAACCATGACGTGAGGGCGCGAGTAGTTCAGCTGATAGTCGCGCGGGAGGTGGCCGGAGAGGTAGTAGTAGTTCATCCCTGCGCTGAAGTCACCGGTGACCAAGAGCGCGTCGAGTTGCTGTTCCTGCATCATCGCTCGGGCTCGGTCCGCGCGGCGCTCGAGCTCGTCCCGTTCGAACAGACTCATCCCTCATCCTCCTGTGTCGCCAGGAACCGGCGGAAGCGATCGCCGATCGTGACGGGGTCCTCCAGCAGCAGCGGCACGTCGGGGTCGTTGCCGCCTTCGATCCGGGCGACCACCACGGTGGGTCCGGACGCGGCCCGGGCATCCTCGAGCGCAGACCGGAGTCCCGATCGATCGTCGGCCTCTTCCGTCGGAAGACCGATCCCGCGGCAGGCGGACCCGAGCGACACCACGGCAGCATGCGTAGGCATCCGGTCGGCCGACGCGTGCTCGTGATTGTCCAGCACGACCAGCGTGAACCCTGGGGGCGCAAGCGCGTGGATCGTCGGGAGCACGGAGAAGCCCATCAGCAGAGATCCGTCACCCTCCACGGCGGCAAGCGGTCCCCTGCCCGCGAGGGCGAGACCGGTGCCCACGGCCGCAGCCAGACCCATCGAGTCGAGTAAGTACAGGTGTGAGTCGCGCTTGGCGATCGAGGCGAGTTCTCGCGCCGGTGCGCCGCACGTCATCACGAGGGGCCGGTCGCTGAATGCCTCGTCGATGATCTCGAGAGCCTCACGTCGCTTCACATCTGCTCCCCGATCCCAGGATGAAGGAGGTCGAGCAGGACGACGACCGGCCGACGCGTCACGATGGCGAGCTCGGCCGCGGCACGCGTGGTCGACTGCCAGACACCTTCCGGATCGGAGGGTCCGAGCCGCTCCACCCGGATCCCCAACGCGTGCAGCAGGTCGGGCACCGCTTCAGAGAACGAATGGATCATCGCGTTGTACTCACCAGGTCCACCCCGAGTGTTCGAGACGACCGGCATGCCGATGTGATACGCCTTCGCGAAGGTCGCCAAGGCTGTGAGGGCGTTGCCGAATCCGTTGTCCTGCATCAACAGGGCAGCTTTCCGGCCTCCGAGCACCAAGCCTCCCGCGAGTCCCACTCCCTCCTCCTCGCGAGCGGCCAGATGGCTGCGCACGCCCCGCTCCTGGAGCGGACGGACGACCGGCGCGATGTGCGACGAGGGGACGTAGCTAAAGTCTTCGATGCCCCATTCCAGGAGCCCCTCCACCACGGCGTTCGACGCCCACGTACGGTCGCTCACGGAGCGATCTCCGTGAGACGGAGCACATCGCCGAGCGCGGCGGCGGCGGCTCCTCCCGGGTGCGAGCGTCCGCCCGTGACCACGACCGCACCGATCGCCTCGCCGCGGAAGACCACGCCCTTGTCCCGCTCTCGAAGAGCCGACAAGGGGTGACCGGGATCGAGGACTTCCGGCCCCACCCGCGCCACGACCTTGTCGCCACGGCGCTGGGCCCGACCCACCAGCCGTTGGAGACCTTCGGCCGAGGGATCCGCGGCTTCGATGCCACTCACCGCGACTCCATCCAGGCGGGGTTCGAGATCCTCCCACACGAGCGAAGCCAACACGACGAGCTTCGCCGCGGTGTCCCAGCCCCCCAGGTCGATGCGGGGATCGCGCTCGGCGATCCCCTCCTCTTGCGCCATCTTCGTCGCATCTTGCACCGACACGCCACGTTGCATCTCACCCAGGACGAACGTGGTCGTCCCGGTCAGGACACCCTCGATGCTGTCGATGCGATCGGTGCGGGCCAGTGCGCTCGCGACGGCGGCGGCGGGAAGCGCAGCCCCCGCCGCGGCGCCGCACCCGATGCGATGCCAGCCGCCGGCGAGGGCACGCAGCTCGGCACCGTATCGAGCGAGTGGTGACTTGTTCGCCGTCACGACCGGGAGTCCGGCGCCGAGTCCGGCGCGAAGGATCGAAAGCGACGGCTCCGCCGTCTCGAAGTCGCAGCTCGTGAGGTCCACGATAGCGTCGGGTTGCGTGCGAGCGATGAGTTCCCCCGGGCTGGATCCGACGACGAGATCAGGCGTTGCCGCCGCCTTCCAGCGCCCGACATCGGCCGCCGACAGCTCGCCGACCACGGCGCCACGCGAGTCGGCTGCGCACACCAGGACGACGGGAGTGGCCCGCTCTTCGATCAGGCCGAGGAAGGCACGCCCCACGCCGCCGACCCCGAACAGGGCGACTCGGACCTCAGGAGACACCGACGTGCCCGTCCTTCCGACGATCGGAGGCCCCGACGTATCGGCCGTCTTCGAGCAGGATGAGCTGTGCGCCGCCGGCCTCGAACCGAGAGAGCTCGCTCACCTCATGGCCGCGGCCGGCGAGCGCGTGAACGAGCTCCCGATCGAAGGACCGCTCGAAGCCCACGCGACGTCCCCCGAGGGAGCGGAAACGAGGGCGATCGAGCGCTGCCTGGGGAGTGAGGCCCTCCTCGAACAGCCCTCGGAGGATCTGGAGCTGACCCTGCGGTTGCTGGAAGCCGCCCACCACGCCGAGTGCTCCGAGGAAGGAGCCATCTTTGCCGAGCATCGCGGGGATGATCGTGTGGTACGGGCGCTTCCCCGGCTCGGGACGGTTCGGGTGGTCGTCGTCCATCACGAATCCGGAGGCGCGATTGTGCAACACGATCCCGGTCTCCGGCACGCCGACCCCGGAGCCGAACCCGTCGTACAGGCTTTGGATGAAGGAGCACGCGTTGCCTCTACCGTCCGCCACGGCGACGAACACCGTGTCGGTGGCCCGGCCGGGTGGAGCGTCGCTCGCGTGCATCATGTCAATCAGTTCCCTGCGGCCTTCGAGGAAGGCCGGTGACAACAGTCGATCGACGGGAACCGCATGCACCGACGGGTCGGTCACGTATGCGCGCGCATCGGCGAACGCCAGCTTGATGGACTCGATCGCCGCGTGCTCACGGTCGACCGGCGTCTCGGGAGCCAGGCTCGCGTAGATCCCGAGGGCCTCGAGCACCGCGATGCCCTGTCCAGGTGGGGGTAGCTCGTAGACCTCTACCGCGCCGAACGGGGCACGGATCGGATCCACCCACTCGGGTCCCCCCCAGGATGCGAGATCGTCGGCGCGGAGCGGGCCGCCGGCGGCCTCGACCGCGTCTCCGATCCGCGATGCCGTCGGCCCGCGGTAGAACGCATCGGGTCCTTCCGCCACGATCGCGCGCAGGACGCGCGCGAGGCCGGGGTTCGCGAAACGCTCACCCGCCGCCGGGCTTCTCCCTCCCGGGAGGAAGGTCGCGCTCGCGACGGGATCGCGCCGGAGCTTCTCCACGGTCGCGCCCCATTCCTCGGCGACGATAGGGGTCACGGCGAATCCCTCCTCGGCATGCCGGATGGCCGGCCCGAGGACACGGTCTGGCGGAAGTGACCCGTACCGGTCGAGCAGCTTCCACCAGCCGGCCACCGCACCGGGAACCGTCACGCTCCACGGCCCGTGGGTCGGCATCCGCGCGTAGCCAGCGTCCCTGAGCGAGTCGATCGTCATCCCGGCGGGTGCCGGGCCGGCAGCGGCCAGGCCTGCGGGAAGGAGCTCCTCTCGTGACCAGTAGAGGGCGAACGCATCGCCCCCGATCCCGGTGGAGCGAGGGTCGACGATGCACAGGGCGGCTGCGGCGGCGACCGCGGCGTCGGCCGCGGTGCCGCCCGCCCCCAGCACCTCGAGTCCAGCCGACACGGCGAGGGGATGGCTCGTGGCGACCATCCCCTCCCGCGCGGATCCTCCGCTTCCCTTCGCCAAGCTGCTTCGCGTGCTAGCCGCCCGAAGCGGCCTGGATGATCTCGTAGTCGACGATCTCGTCGCTCGCAGGATCCTCGTACTCCCCGATCTCGATGAAGAATTCGTCCATGTTGGCCCACAGCTCGGGGGTGAGCGGCGCCTCTCCGGCCAACGG
>DATFGG010000176.1:0-8606 GCA_035249665.1 Actinomycetota bacterium
CCTGGGCGGCGAGCAACCCGAGGACGAGCGCGGCGGTGGCGCCCGCATCCCCCTCGGTCGTGCCCTCCCCGAGCGGGAGGAGGACCGCGATCGCGATCACCCCCACCACGGCCGCCGTTACGAGGTTCGACCACCACACGACCCGTCGTCGTTCGAACCGATCGATCACGACGCCGATGAACGGAGACAGCAGCGTGTACGGGATGTAGAGCAGCAGGATCACCTGCAGCAGGTAGTCGGCCGAGGGGACGTTCTGGACGTCGAACCCCTCTTGGCCACCGAACGCGATCGACTTGCCGATCGCGCCTTGGATCATCCCCTGCCCGGCCTGGGTCAGGAACTGCACGCTCATCAGGGTGGCGTAGGCAGCGTTCGAGAACTGCGAGAACAAGCGGTTGAAGAAGCCGCCGAAGGCGCCGAGCGCCCGGAGGATCGACGCGCTCCCGTACCGGAGTGCGGCGCCCGCGCCGACCGCCACGCCAACGACCACCCATGCCTTGGTGTCGGTGAGCGGACCGCGCCACACACCGAGCACGGCGATCCCCGCGAGGAGGGACAGCACGATCGACGTGCCCGGGATCAGTGCGATCCGGCTGGGGGTGTCCTTCAGCCCGAAGAACGGCGCGGCCAGCAGTCCGGGAAGGACGGCGAGCGCGAAGAGCCCGGCGAGGACACGTCCCTGATGCGGCAGGTCGGCCAGCGGGCCCGGCGGGTTCTCGAACCGCGCGGCGGCGGCCGCAGCCGCTGACCTCGCCGTTTCGACGACGTCGGGCGGCGGGTCGTAGAAGCCATCGCCGGTCAGGAGGTGGGTCCCCGGGCCGATCTCGACCGAATCCTCCAGAGCACGATCGAGGGCGGCCTGCTCAGCCTCCGGAGAACAGACTCCGGCGGCGAGCGCGTTGCACAGGCCCGAGTAATACTCCTCGATCAGGAACACCACCGGAGGCTCGGGGTACGTCCGGATCCGAGCGCGCAGCTCGCCCCAATGGCTCCTCGATGTATCGCGGTAGTTCTCGCTCGGCCCATCGGAGGGCTGGTCGCTCCGGAAGTCTTCGACGGTCCCGACGAACGTCACCTGGTACTTCGCGAGCTGCCCGGGCAGCCCCGTCCGGAACACGTTCGTGTACGTCTTCGCCCATCCGTACGTGGTGTTCGACCCGGTGGCGTCATCGGTGTTGCCGTGGTTCACGATGAGGACGCTCGGTCGCTCGCCTGCCGCGACCACCACTTCGCGCGCCGCCGCCAGCGAGGTCCGCACGCTCTGGGGGGCCCACTGGTTGTCCTGCTGCGCCCACCGGTTGATCGCGGGGTCCAGGAAGAGCCAGGCGAGTGCGCCCACCACCGCAAGTGCCCCGAGAGCCCCTGCGAGCCTCCGCGAGCCCTCCCCTCGGAGCAGCCATCTCACCGCCACGTACGCGCCGAGGCCGGTGAGCGCCATCGGCGCCGCGGTCGCGTTCATGAAGCGGTAGTACGGGATCGCCTGTCCCAGGAGGAACGTGAGCACACCCGCGAACGGGAACATCCACCAGATCGAGACCTGCTCGTACTGCGGAGCAGGGGTACGGGTGCGTCTCGACGCGAGGATGGTGGCGACGATCGCCAGGAGGATCAAGGGGAACGTGATCGCCGGCCGCATCGAGGTCACCCACTCGATCAGTCGTTCCCGGAAGAAGGCCGCGGTGTACGGCGGCGGGAGCGCGGCGTCCTTCAAGAGCTCGGGACCGCCGGGGCCCCAGATGCCCGCCACCCAGAGCGCCAGGCCGGTGACCATGCCCGTGCCCGTCGTCAACAGGAGCGGGCCATCCGATCGCATCGCCGATCCGAAACGGAAGCGGCTCGTGACGACATGGGTCCCCCACACCGCGAGCAACGAGAGCCCGAACAGGACACAGGTGGTCGGATGCGTGAACGCCGCCGCCATCCCGATCAGGAAGATCGCGACCCGGGCGCCCCACGACGTGCGCGCGGCATCGGCGAACGCGACGATCAGGCTGAGCAGGAACAGGACCGTGATGTTGTCGAGGTAGCCGACGTACGGCGTGGTGAGGAAGAGCCCGGCGGTGGCGAGCATCGTGAGGAGCACGATCAGCGGATCGCGCCGACTCCGGAAGGCCCCCGCCCCGAGGGCCAGACCGGTCAGGATCGGGATCCCCAGCATCAGGAACGCGCTGAAGCTGTACGTGCTGATCCCGCTGACCCTCTGCAGCAGCGCGCCGGAGAGCGGAACCGTCACGCGGTAGCCGCCGGAGAAAAGGTTGTCCGGGCCCCAGTCGTCGGCGATCGACCCGGGATCGTCCTCGAGGATCAGCCCCGCCCGCCACGTGTACCAAGCGGGATCCCGGGTGGGCGCCGACAAGGACGGATCCGCGATGAATCGCCAGCCGAGCGCCAACAGGAGGATGAGCGCGAAGCCCACGATCACCCACCACGAGCCGAGTCGGCGCGGGTGGGTGGCGGGCGGTGGCACGGCATGTTCGTCGGCCTGAGCGGTGCGAGTGAGCGTCACGATCCTCCCGAGGACCCAGCGCGCCGGCCGGGACAGCCCCCAAGGATAGAGGTCAGCGGCCGACGGTCACGTGCTCCCGCAGACGCGACACAGCCCTATGAGATCGAGGCGGTGACGGACCGTTGCGAATGCCGCTTCGCGTGCAAGCACGTCGAGGGTTCGGTCCAATCGTCGCTCCAACGGGGCCGGGATGTGGAGATCCTGGACCTGGCCGCAGCGCGAGCACATCAGGTGGTGGTGATGACCGGTGAGCTCCTCCGCGAGCTCGTACCGCGCGAACCCATCCTCCGAGGCGACCCGGCGGATCAGGCCCGCCCCTTCGAGCTCGGCGAGGTTCCGATACGCGGAGCTCTGCGGCAGATCCTTGCGCCCGCGGACGATCGCCGGGAGCGAGAGTGGCATGCCGGCCTTCGCGAGGATGTCCACCAAGCGGCGTCTCGTCCGCGTGTACCGCCGGCCGGACGACGCGAGCCGTTCCGCCGCCTCTTGATGCAACTCCATCAGTGGGCCTCCTGTTGGAGCGCCCGCGGCGCGGTCCTCTTCGCGAGTGCGATCGCTGCGAACAGGGCAGCCGCGACGAAGACGATCGACCCGCCGGGGGCCAGGTCGAGCGGCCGCGCGATCGTGAGACCGACGAGCGAGGACACGGCGCCGATCGCGACGGCCAGCCGGAGCGTGCCGCGGAAGGATCGCGAGACCAGCTGCGCCGACGCGACGGGGAGCACCATCATCGCCGCGATCAGCAGGATGCCCACGACGCGCATGCCCGCGACGATCACCCCTGCGGTCAGCGCGGCCAGCGCCATGCTGAGAGCACCCACGGGAAGCCCGGCGACGCGCGACCAGTCTTCATCGGTCACCACCGCGAACAGCGCTCGCCCCGCGAGGCGCATCGCGACCACGACGATCACGCCGAGCGCACCGACCATCGCGACGCCCGTCCACGTGACGGCGTACGGATCGCCGAACAGGTACGGGAGTGTCTCGAGCTCGAGATCACCCGCTCTGCTCGCGAACACGGCGCCCATCGCGATGCCGACGTAGAAGAAGAGGGCGAGGGCGAGGTCACCAGCCGCCTTGCGCTTCAACCGGAGCATCTCCACGCCGATAGCACCCATCACCGCGAACGCGAGAGCGCTCCACACCGGCCAGATCTCCAGGAGCAAGCCGGCGCCCACCCCCGCGAACGCCACGTGCGCGATCCCGTCGCCGACGAGTGAGAGCCGCTTCTGGACGAGGAACGCCCCGATCATGGGAGCGAACACGCCGACGGCGAGGCACGCGACGAGTGCCCGCTGCGATTCCGCCGACTCGAACGGGTACGGGATCGGGAGCGTTGCGATCATCCGAGGTCCTCGAGCCAGAGCGGCAGGTCCTCGCGATGGACGCCGAGCGACACGCCTCGCGCGGCGAGCTCTTCGGGACTGCCGTCGAACACCACTCGCTCCTTCAGCACCACGACCCGATCGATCACGTCCGCCACCGCCGCGAGCTCGTGCGAAACGAGGAGCACTCCGGCGCCGTGCTGGCGGATCAGGTGCACGAGCGAGTCCCGGAACCGTCGCTGCGATTCGGCGTCCACGCCCGCGATCGGCTCGTCGAGCACGAGGAGCGCGGGTTCGCCGGCGAAGGCGCGAGCGATGAACGCGCGTTGCTGTTGGCCGATCGAGAGCTCGTTCAGAGGACGATCGGCGAGGGGTCCGAGGCCCACGGACTCGATCGCGTGACCGACCGCCTCCCGGTCTGATCCCGTGAGTCCGCGCCACCACCCTCGCTGGCGGAGCCTTCCCGCGGACACGATCTCCTCCACGGTGGCAGGCACCTCGGACAACAGCGACGGTCTCTGCGGCACGTACCCCACGCGCCATCGATCGTGGACGTCGCCCGGGGCGCGCCCCAGGAGCTCGACACGACCGGATCCGGGCGGCAGCGCGCCGAGGAGCACCTTCAGGAGCGTGGATTTCCCCGACCCGTTCGGTCCCACCAGCGCCACGAACTCGCCGGCCCGGACCATGAGGGTGACATCCCGGAGCACGGATCCATGGCCGTAGTCGAACGACAGGTCGAGCGCACGAATGAGCGCCCCCTCGTCATCGGAGAGGCGGGCCCGCGTGTGCGCCGCCGGCTCAGCTCCCACGAACGCTCCCACCGAGGAGCATCGGGGGCGACGCATTGAGAATCATTCCCATTCTCATCGATCGGCCACGCTATCGGCGGAGCCTGGCGTCGTCAATCGGATGCTCCGCTGGGTGACGCCGGCCGCGTCAGGGCGCGGCGACCCAGGGATCCGGCCCGGGGTCGCCGCCGCTCGCGACGATGGCGAGTCGCGGCAGGAAGTGCTCCCATCCCTGGAGCTGCGCCGCGTCGGCTCCCTCCGGCAGGCCAGAATGCGTGAGCCGCACGATCGTGCCCTCCCCGTCGGAGATCAGCTCGATCGTGACGGTCGAGGAGCCTGGCGGGAGGTGCTCGTCGCCCTCCCACCCCCAGGTGAACACGACCCGGTGGGGGGCATCGACCTCCACGTACTCCCCGACCGCCTGCTTCACACCGGTGACGTTCACGCGGTACACCCCTCCGGGAGACGCCTCGACCGTGGCGTCCACCCCTTTCCACCGAACGATCTTCTGCGGGTCCGTGAGGAACGGGAAGATCGCTTCGGGCGCGGCGTCGATCCTGATCTCACTGATGACGGTGAACGTGCCGGCGGCCACGTCGTCTCCCTTCCTCGGCTTCCACTTCGTCCTTCAGCGCCGCGAGGCTGCCCGTCCAGAACGCCTCGAGTGAGGCCTGCAGCTCGGCGAGCGCGTCGCGGTTCGCCTTGTACAGGCGGCGGGCCCCGTCTCGACGCTCCGTGACGAGGCCCACGGTGCGCAAGACCGTCAGGTGCTGCGAGATCGCCGGGCGGCTGATGTCGAAGTGCGAGGCGATGTCACCGGCGGATCGTTCTGCGTCCCAGACGAGGCGGAGGATCTGGCGACGGCGAGGCTCCGCGATCGCCTTCAGCGCAGCCTCCATGCCACAGATGTAAGCAGATGCTTACGGGAGCGTCAACGACGGGGGAGCCGGAACCGTCCCGATCGTGTTCGCTCGACGATCCCCTCCGCGGTGAGTGCCGCGGTCGCCGTGGCGACCGCGGCGACGGAGCGGCTCGTCCGCTCGGCGAGCACCTCGGTGCTCGCCGAGCGGGCCGTGCGCAGGACCCGGACCACCGCACCGCGCACCTGGCGGGGACTGCCCTCGAACGCTGACTGTCGGCGGCCGGACGACCTGCCCTGTCGGCCGGCGCCGCGGAACCGGCAGTCGGAAGCAACCGGGCAGCCGTCGCATCGCGGCGCCGGTCTGCAGAACAGACGCCCGATGTCCATCAACGCCTGGTTCCATGCGCCCGGCGCCGAGGGATCGAGCCATGTGCCAGCGTCACGCGCGAGGTCCCGGGCGGGGACCTCGTCCGGCTCCGCCCCTCGGATCGCCCGGGCGACGACCCGCCGCACGTTGCCGTCCAGCGCCGCGACCGCGACCCCGTGGCCGATCGACGCCACGGCGGCGGCCGTGTACGGACCCACGCCGGGGAGGCGGGTCAACGAGTCCACGTCTCGCGGCACCCGACCGCCGTGCTCTCGAACCACGACGCGTGCGGTCTCGTGCAGCGCGACGGCGCGCCGGTTGTAGCCGAGCCCCGCCCACGCCCTGAGGACATCGGCGCGCGACGCCTCCCCCAAGGCGCCGATGTCGGGGAAGCGCGCGACGAACGCGTCGAAGATCGGCTCGACGCGAGACGCTTGTGTCTGTTGGAGCATCACCTCGGATACCAGGGTCCGGTAGGCGTTCCGGCGGCCCCGCCGCCAGGAGTAGGCGTGGCGGCGCGGCCGGTACCAGTCCAGCACCGCCCGACGTGACCGTTCGACGTCCACCGATCAGAACCCAGGCCGATCAGAACCCGGGCTTCGAGTCCTTCGAGGGCATCTCGTCGGTGGCTTTCCGGAGCGCCGCGTAGATCTCGCTGAAGACCTCGCCCACGTACGTGGCGGGCTGGCTCCCCTCGGAGCCCATCGCCCCTCGCACCGCGGACGCCGTGATATCGGCGGCCTTGTCGAACACGTGCCAGTCGATGTCGCGTGACATGGTTCCTCCTGCGTCCGTGGACCGTTCGGGGCCGGGATCGGTGGGGCCACAGGCTACCTCCGCCTCGGACCTATCATCCGTCGATGCACGACGTGATCGACCGGCGGATCCTCCTCGCGTTCGCCGGCGTCGTCCTCCTCGCGGGCTCGAACATCGTCGCCGTACGGTTCAGCAATCGAGAGCTCGATCCGTTCTGGGGCGCCGGCATCCGTTTCCTGGGAGCGTCGGCGATCCTCTGGGTGCTCGCCTCGCGAGCGCGCCACCCGCTTCCCCGGGGGAGGGCGCTCGCCGGCGCACTCTCCTACGGCGTGCTCAGCTTCCTGATCGCGTACGCGTTCTTCTACTGGGGTTCCCAGGAGGTTCCGGCCGGCCTGGGAGGAACCGTGATGGCGTCGGTCCCTCTGCTCACGGTCTTCCTCGCCGCGGCCCATCGGCTGGAGCGCCTGCGGCTCCGCGCGATCGTCGGCGCGGTGGTCGCCCTGGGGGGGATCGCCCTGATGTCGTCCGACGCGCTCTCGGGCGAGGTCTCCGTGCTCTCGGTGCTGGCGATCGTCGTGGCCGCGGCGGCGGCCGCGGAGTCCGGCATCGTCCTGAAGCTGCTGACGTCGGCCCACCCCGTCGTGACGAACGCGATCGGGATGAGCGTGGGCGCGGTGCTGCTCCTCCTGCTCTCCCTGTTCGCTGGCGAGTCCTGGAACACGCCCACGAGCCCGAGCGTGTGGGCGGCCCTCGGCTATCTGATCGTCGCCTCGCCGTTCCTCTTCATGCTGATCGTGTACGTGATCGGCCGGTGGACAGCCACGGGTGCGAGCTACCAGTTCGTCTTGTTCCCGATCGTGGCGGTGATCGGCGGCGCAGTATTGCTCGGGGAGGAAGTGACGGCATCCCTTCTCGCGGGAGCGCCTCTCGTCCTCGCCGGCGTCTACATCGGCGCGCTCGCCGTCGATCGGACCCAGAAGGACGCATCCGCGCTCCGGCGGGAGACGTCGGGCACCGCGGACAGCTAGGGTCCGGTCGGGACGCTCGTCCCCGCTCGCTGAGCTCGAACCACCGCCGAACGGAACCGGCCGAGTGACCTCGGCTAGCATCCGTCCCCGATGCTCTTCCCTACGGTGGACTTCGCGATCTTCTTCGTGGTGGTCTTCCTGGGGCACTGGTTGCTGAACCACCTCGCGCAACCCTGGAACCTGTTCATGATCGCCGCGAGCTACGTCTTCTACGCCTGGTGGGATCCGCGGTTCGTCCTTCTCCTGGTCGGCATCAGCTTCATCGCGCAGTTGGGGGCGATCGCCGTCGACCGAACGCGCTCCCCTCGTTCGCAACTGGTGGTCAACGCCGCCGCCGTCGCGCTCCTCCTCCTGCCGCTCGCCTTCTTCAAGTACTACGGGTTCTTCGCGGTGAACGTGACGAACACGCTCGTCGCTCTCGGCATGGGATCCTCGATCCCCTTGATCCAGGTGGTCCTCCCCGTGGGGATCTCGTTCTTCACGTTCATGGCGATCGCCTACGTCGTGGACGTCTACCGGGGTGACGTCGAGGTGGCGGGGTGGACGGACACCTTCCTCTACCTGTCGTTCTTCCCCCATCTCGTCGCGGGTCCGATCGTGCGGCCCGGCGAGCTGATCCCCCAGCTGCAGGAGCGTCGGGACGAGCGCCACGTCGACGTGGCGGGGGCGGCCTGGCTGATCCTCGGTGGCCTGTTCAAGAAGGTCGTCGTCTCGAGCTACCTCGCCGCCGAGATCGTGGACCCGGTCTTCGGCGACCCGTTCACGAGGAGCGCTCCCGACGCCCTCTTCGGGATCGTCGGCTACGCGATCGTCATCTACGCGGACTTCAGCGGCTACACCGACATCGCGATCGGGATCGCGAAACTGCTCGGCTTCCAGTTCCCCAGGAACTTCGACCGGCCGTATGCGGCTCGCTCGATCCAGGAGTTCTGGCGTCGCTGGCACATGACGCTCTCCCGGTGGTTGCGCGA
>DATFGG010000177.1:0-4605 GCA_035249665.1 Actinomycetota bacterium
CCTGCCCGGGATGAGCGAGCGCTGGGCGACCGGAGACCCCGCGGGTGTGCGCTCGTTCCTGTCCCGTGGACTCCGCGACACCGCCGTCGTCACGATCCCGGCCGCCTTCGGCCTCTTCGCGCTCGCGGAGCCGATCGCCCGTCTCCTCTTCGAACACGGGGCCGCCGTCGACGCCGATGCGGTCGCGATCGGCGCCGCCCTGCAGGGTTTCGCGGTCGGTCTGTTGTTCTTTTCCTCGTTCCAGCTCCTGACCCGAACGTTCTATGCGATGCACGACACGAAGACGCCGGCCCTCGTGAACGTCGGGGTCGGTTGCGTGAACGTCGCCGCGGCCCTGCTGTATACGGCGGGCCCGCTCGATCTCGGTCTCCGAGGGATGGCCCTGGCGCACGCGACCTCGTACGTCGCGGGCGCGGGGATCCTCCTGATCCTTCTCCGGAGGAGGCTGGGAGCCCTCGACGGCGCGCGGATCGCGAGAACCGTCGCGCTCACGTCGATCGCAGCGATCGCCACCGCCGCAGCCGCCGTCGGAGTGCTCAGCGTTTGGCAACTCCCGGCGGACGCGGGGGTGCTCACGCAGGCTGCACACGTGGGCGTCGCCGTCGCGGCCGGGGTGCTGGTGTTCCTGGTCTCGGCCCTTATCCTGCGAGTCGGAGAGGTCGATGACCTGAGGAAGGCCATCGACAGGAGGTTCCGAGGATGAACGTTCGACGCGACGAAGCCGGGATCGTGGGCAAGGTGATCGTCGTGTGGCTCCTCGTCCTCGCGGTGATCGCCGTCGCGGCGATCGATGCGGCCTCGATCGCGTTCACGACCTACAAGCTCTCCGACGTCGGGTCCACCGCGGCGACCGAAGGCGCGCTCGCGTTCAAGGCCGATCACGACGTCCGGAAGACATGCGCTCGCGTGGCGAAGGTGGTAACCGCGCAGGAGCCGACGGCGAAGGTCGCCCGTGGCGGCTGCAGCGTGGAGGCACCGACCGGCCTCGTGACCGTGAAGATCCAGAAGCTGGCGAGCACCATCATCGCTCACCGGCTCTCCTGGACCGAGGACTTCGCCTCCGTGACCGTCACCGAGACCGCCGGACCACCCTCGCTGTAGCGTTCGACGCGGTGACTGCGTCCGAGACCGACGAACTGCTCGTCCGACGCTTCCAGGACGGGAGCTCCGACGCGTTCGAGACCCTCGTGCAGCGCCACGGCGCGCGCGTCTACAACCTCTGTCTGCGGATCCTCGGCGACGCGGAGGAAGCCGCCGACGCCTCCCAGGAGACGTTCCTCGCCGCCCTGCGCAAGCTAAGCAGCTTCCGCGGAGACGCCGCCTTCACGACTTGGCTGCACCGGGTCGCCGTCAACACCTGCTACGACTCCCTCCGCAAGAAGCGGCGACGCCCGATGCTCCAGCTGGCTCCCGACGAAGGGGACGAGCGGCCTGAGCCGTCCCTCCCCACGCCCGATCACGCGGAAGGGGTGGCGCTCTCGGTCGACGTGGCGCAGGCGCTTGCCCAGGTGCCCGAGGAGTTCCGCGTCGTCCTGGTGCTCGCCGACGTGCAGGATCTCCCCTACGAGGAGATCGCGGCCGTGCTCGATATCCCCGTGGGAACGGTGAAATCGAGGGTCTTCCGGGGCCGGGCCGCCCTCGGGAAGGCGCTGGGCGTGACCCAGGGGGAACCGTCCGGAGCGTCACGGACGTCAGAGGAAGAGGCATGAATCATCCTTACGAGCAGCTGGCCGATCTGATGGACGGCTCCCTGGACGAGCGCGAGCTCGCCGGGGTGCAGGCGCATCTGGCTTCCTGTGCCTCCTGCCGACAGGACATCGACCTCGCGACCCGCGGCGCCCGAGCCGCTCGCTCCCTCCCCGTCGAGAACCCTCCTCCGGATCTGCATCGGCGTGTCGTGGGAGCCGGCGGCGGCCGCGGCACCCCGGCGTGGTACCGCTGGGCCGGTGCGGCCGCGGCCGCCGCCGCGGTGATCGCGATCGCGATCGCGCTCCCGAACGTCGGGGGTGAGAGGGAGAGGGCGACCGACGCCGCCGGAGGTTCCGAGGTCAGTCTCCCCCTCGCTGGTGATGTCGAGTACAGCCGGGAAGAACAGGACTACGACGCGGACGCCCTGCAGGATCTCGCTCAGTCCGCCACGGCTTCACGGGGTCAGATGGCAACGGATGCCGCCGCCGCGGAGCTTGCGGGCGATTCCACCGCCGCAGTCCGTTGCGTCACCCGGGCCTTCGACAACCAACAGACCGGCCGGCTGACCCGGCTGATCCGCGCCCGGTTCGAAGGGCAGGAGGCCTACATCGCCGTCTATCTGGAGGGACCCGGCGCCGGCGAGCCTCCCGACACGGTGGCCGTGTGGGCGGCGTCCTCCAAGGACTGCACGGTCCTCTCGTACGCCTCAGCGCGCATCTGACCTCCCATTCGGGGCACCCACTCGGATCAACGCCGGACCATGTGTGGGAAGGAACCGCCTCACGGGCGGCGTTCAGGTCGTGTGGGAGGATGACCATCGCATGACCACGGAACGCGAGTACGACGTTCGGAGCATGATCGTGATCGGGTCCGGCCCTGCCGGATTCACGGCGGCGCTCTACGCCGCCCGGGCCAACCTCGAGCCCCTGGTGCTCAAGGGCGTGGAGGCCGGCGGCCAGCTGATGTTGACCACCGACGTCGAGAACTATCCGGGCTTCGCCGACGGGATCCTGGGGCCGGAGCTGATGGACCAGATGGAGAAGCAAGCCGCCCGGTTCGGTGCGGAGATCCTCTCGGTCCACGTGACCCGCGTCGATCTCTCCTCGCGGCCCTATCGGGTCTGGGCGGGCGACGAGGTCTGGAAGACGCGGACCGTGGTGATCGCCACGGGGGCGACGGCGAAGTGGCTCGACGTCCCCGGCGAGGAAGCGCTCCGCGGGAGAGGCGTGTCCGCCTGTGCCACCTGCGACGGATTCTTCTTCCGCGATCGAGAGCTCGTCGTCGTGGGCGGAGGTGACTCGGCGATGGAAGAGGCGACGTTCCTCACGAAGTTCGCCTCCAAGGTGACGATCGTCCATCGGCGCGACGAGTTCCGCGCATCGAAGATCATGCAGGACCGCGCCCTGGCGAACCCGAAGATCGAGGTCGCCTGGAACACCGAGGTGGTCGAGATCCTCGGCGACGGCGCGGTCACCGGCGTGAGGCTCCGAGACACCTCGACGGGTGTGATCAGTGAGCTCCCTACCGACGGTGTCTTCGTAGCCATCGGCCACACGCCGAACACCGAGCTCTTCGTCGATCGGTTGGAGCTCGACCCGGACGGGTACATCGTGATCCAGGAGCCGCGCACCCAGACCTCGGTCGAAGGGGTGTTCGCGGCCGGCGACGTCACTGACCGGATCTATCGTCAGGCCGTCACCGCCGCAGGACAGGGATGCAAGGCAGCGATCGACGCCGAGCGGCTGCTCGAGGCAGAGTCCCACGCCGCGGTCGAGGCGGGGAATCTCGCCGCTCGAGCGAGCGTTCAGAGCGAGGCGTAGACAGCCGGCGGGGCCGGCGGAGGAGAACAGTGATGGCGAACATCGGAGATGTGAACGACACGGAGTTCCAGACGAGCGTCCTCGATTCCGAGACGCCGGTCCTCGTGGACTTCTGGGCGGAGTGGTGCGTGCCGTGTCACATGGTCTCTCCGGTCGTGGAGGAGATCGGCCAGGAGAAGGGCCAGGGCCTCAAGGTCGCGAAGCTGAACATCGACGAGAACCCGGACGCCACCAGAACCTACGGTGTCATGTCGATCCCCTCACTGATCTTGTTCAAGGCAGGGAAGGAGGTCGTGCGGGTCACCGGCGCTCGGCCGAAGGACGCGATCCTTCGGGATCTTGACCCGCACCTCGCGTAGGACATCTGCCCCACCCGCTCCGCGCGGCGGTTGCCGCCGTGACGCGTACCCACGCACACTCGAACCGATGCGCATCTTTCGCATGGGAGACAGCGGCCCGGAGGTCGCGGACATCCAGTCGAGGTTGACGGCGCTCGGGGCCGAGATCGACGGCGAGGAACTCGTCGGCGTGTTCGGTTCGTCCACCGCGGCCGCCGTCCGCTGGTTCCAGCAAGAGCGACACCTGCAGGTCGACGGGCTCGTCGGCCCCGACACGTGGGAACAGCTCGTCGAGGCCGGTTGGCGGCTGGGCGACCGCACGCTGTATCACCGGGCCCCCATGTTCCGAGGGGACGACGTGCGCGAGATCCAGCGGATGCTGAACGCGCTGGGCTTCGACAGCGGTAAGGAGGACGGGTTCCACGGCCCGCGGACCGACGGCGCCCTCCGGCTGTTCCAGCGCAACGTCGGGGACGAACCGGACGGCATCGTCGGCCCGCACACGCTGTCGGTGCTCCGGCGGATGCGCCCGCTGGATGCGGTCCCCTCGCGAGCCCTCGTGCGGGAGCGCGAGGAGTTGGATGCCTCTCGAGGGCCGATCGAGGGGCGGATCATCGCCGTCGACGTCGGGGAAGGGGCGGTCGCTGCCGGCGAGTTGCACCAGCGCTCGGCGCTCGCCCTGGTCGAAGAGCTGCGGGCGGTGGGTGCCGATCCGAGGCTCCTCGTCACCGACGACGACGCGGCCGCGCCTTCGGACC
>DATFGG010000178.1:0-6245 GCA_035249665.1 Actinomycetota bacterium
GGAGCTCCTGGCCCGGTCGGACGCGATCGGCGCGGACCACCTTCAGGGTCGATTCATCGGTGGAGAACCGGGGCGCGAAGCGGATGTAGGCGGCCACCAGCAGGAGGATCACGATCAGTCCGATGATGCCGAGCAAAATCGCCATCCCGTGGACCCAGCCGCCCGTGTTGAGCTCTGGGCTGATGGAGGGGTCGATCGGCGTCTGGGCGAACGCGGCGCCTGCCGAAAGGACGATGAGGACGGGAGCAAGCACGATCGCTCGGAAGGCCCTCATCCGCCGGGATTCTCCCAACCCGCTCGCTCCTTTCGCAACTCCTCGGTGTGGACTCCGTGGTCTCAGGGAGCCGGAGATGGGATTCGAACCCATGACCTACCACTTACGAGGCGGTTGCTCTACCACTGAGCTACTCCGGCGAACGAGGCAGGATACCAACGGCCCTGGTCGGGGCGGGTGCGGGTGCTGCCATCACCCCGTGTCCACAGGGCTCCCCCGTTGGCTGTGGGGGCGGCAGGCGCCATGATGCGACCCATGGCGATCACCGAGAGCGACCCCATCGGCCCCGTCCACCGCGTGATGGTGGGCACGGATCGCTCCGAGACCGCCTCGAGGGCGGTGGCGTGGGCCGCGTCGTTCGCCGAGCGGTTCGGCGCCGAGCTCCACGTCGTCCAGGTGATCGTCCCGGAGCACGCCGCCGACACGGAGCACGGAGCCGCCGAGGCGACCCGGGCCCGCAGCGCGGCCGACGAGCTGCAGGTCTACACGACGCAGCTCGCCGGTGAGCGCGGACACGCCCACGTCGTGATCGACGACGATCCCGCCATGGCGATCGTTCGCTCCTCCGAGGACCAGGCGGTGGACGTCCTGATCGTCGGCAATGCCGGCATGGCCGGGCGGAAGGAGTTCCTCCTCGGCAACGTCCCGAACCGGATCAGCCACAACGCCCGATGCACGGTGATCATCGTGAACACGACGAACGGGCAGACGACGGCGATACGAGGCAGGGGCACGTCCGCTGCGATCCGATCCTCCACGGTCGAGCCCGTGATCCGTCCGCACCTGGTGGCGCGAGGGACCAAGATCGGCGTCGTCTTCGCCAAGCACGGCCTGCGAGAGCTGTTCGGTCGTCCCGACGAGAAGGGGGCGGTGGGCCGACGGCGCCAGGCCAAACGGCTCCGGAGCGCGCTCGAGGATCTCGGTCCCACGTTCTGCAAGCTCGGGCAGATCCTCTCGACCCGGCCGGACCTCCTCCCTCCCGAGTTCATCGAGGATCTCGCGACCCTGCAGGACAACGTGCCGCCGCTGTCGGAGGCACAGGTCGTCTCCGTGATGGAACAAGAGCTCGGGGTGCCGTGGGAGGACGTGTTCGAGACCGTGGAGCCCCGGCCGCTCGCCGCCGGGACGATCGCGCAGGTCCATCGCGCCTCGCTCGCCACGGGGCAGAAAGTCGTGATCAAGATCCAGCGTCCCGACGCTCGGGAGCTGATCGAACAAGACCTCGCGCTGCTCGAGGTCTTCGCGGAGAAGGCCGCGAAGCGCCCGAGCCTGAAGCTCGTGATCGACATGGAGGCCGTCTTCCAGCACCTGTCCGACTCGCTCCAGCGAGAGCTCGACTTCCGTCAGGAGGCGTCGAACATGCAGCGGATCGGCGAGGTGCTCGAGTCGTTCCCGCGCCTCGCGGTGCCCGAGGTCCACCATGACCTGTCGACCTCGCGCCTCCTCGTGATGCACGACGTGGGCGGCGGGCCGATCGACACGGCGCCGGAGGGTGCGCCGCGGCGCGAGGCCGCCCGTCAGCTGCTCGAGTCCTTCTACAAGCAGATCATGGTCGACGGCTTCTTCCACGCCGACCCGCACCCGGGGAATCTGATGTGGCAGCCGGAGGAGGAACGTCTCTACTTCCTCGACCTCGGGATGGTCGGCGAGGTAGGAGCGGAGATGCGTGAGCAGCTGATGCTGCTGCTGATGGCGTTCTCCCAGGACGACGTGGGGTTCCTTACCGACGTGACGCTGATGCTCGCGAACGCGATCGAGCGAAGCGACCTCGACGTGGATCGGTTCCAGACGGAGATCGGCTCGATCATGGCCCGCCACCGGACCTCGTCGCTGAAGGACATCCAGCTCGGCCCGATCCTCCAGGAGATGACCGAGATCTCGGTCCGCCACGGCGTGCCGTTGCCGGCATCACTCGCGCTCACGGGGAAGGCGCTGGCTCAGATGCAGCTGGCGACGGCCCAGCTCGATCCGGACCTCGATCCGTTCGAGGTTGCCGGGAAGTTCCTGATGCGGAGCCTGCTCAAGGGGATGGCGGGAACGCTGGATCCGAAGGCCGTCTTCTACCAGTCGCAGAAGTTCAAGGTCCGAGCGATGCGGGTCGTGGAGGCGCTCGAGCGGATGATCGGCGCCCGGCCCGGCCAGAAGATGGAGATCAACTTCCGGGCCGCACCGCTCGAGGCCACGGTGCGCCGGGCCGGGCGTCACCTCGCGCTCGGCCTGACCGCGGGCGCGGCGATCCTCGCGAGCGGGCTCACGGCGATCTCGACTCGGGTCCCCGGCTGGGTGCCGATCACGTTCGGGATCGTCGGCGCGCTGCTGACGGCCGGCATGCTCCTGGACCTGTTCCGGAGCCGCAGCCGCTAGCTCAGGCTCCGGTGTCGATCCGCTCCTGCACCTCGCGGAGCCGTTCCACAACGCCGTGCAGGATCGCCACCGCGACGCTCGGGTTCTGGATCAGGAACGGCTCGAAGTAGATCGTCTCGATCACGAGCGCCTCGACCGGCTCCGCGGCGGTGACGCTCGCCGAGCGACGCGTGTGCCCGAGCAACGCCATCTCACCGAAGAAGTCGCCGGGCGCGAGGTCGTGGACGGCACCACCCACCTCCACCCGAGCCGAGCCCGACAGGAGCACGAAGAGACCGCCGCGATCCGAATCCCGCTCCACGAGCGCCTCACCGGCGGCGAAGCTCCGGCGCTGCCCGATCTTGGCGACCCGCCCCAGGTCGTCGTCGGTGAGCTCCTCGAAGAAGCGGACCCTCCGGAGCGCCTCGACATCCGTCGTCATCTCGTCTCTCCAGATCTCCCGGCCGTCGCTCACCCCGGCCGTTGCCTCTCGGGCCGCGCGCTCATCCTAGCGAGGCGAGCTCCACGGCCTCGTCCCGGAGCCGCCGAGCGTCGGCGCGACCGCCGGCCCGGATCAACTCCATCGAATCGCGGACGTCGGAGGGACGGTCGACCGAGACGACCGCCCGTACCCTGCCGGCCGTCAGGTAGAACGCGGCGAAGCTCCTCGACTCCATGCTTCCGCGGATCACCAGGTCGTCCCATCCCCGGTGGTAGCCGGCGTACTGGATGGTGTGCGCGTACTGGTCGGACCAGAACCAGTGCACCTCGTCGTACGGCGTGGTTCGCCCCAGCATGTTCAGGGCGGCGGCGCGACCCTGTCGGCGCGCGTTGTCCCAGTGCTCCGTGCGGATCCGCTCCCCGAAGACGGGATGGAAGTGCCGGGCGACGTCGCCGGCGGCGAACACGTCGTCCACGTTCGACCGGCAGTGCTCGTCGACGAGCACCCCGTCGTCCACGTCGATCCCCGATCCGTCGAGGAAGTCCGTGACCGGTTCGACGCCGAGACCGAGCACGACGAAGTCGCAGTCGAGCCGCAAGCCGTTCGCGGTGGTGACCGCACGCACCCGCCCGTTGCCCTCGAAGCCGGTCACCTGGTCGTCGAACGTCAGCTCGACGCCGTGATCGCGATGGATCCCCTCGAGCACGCGGCCGACCTCCTCGCCGAGGACCCGGTCGAGCGGCGCCTTCCCGCCGGCGACGACGTGCACCTCCAGCCCGCGCTGTCGGAGTGACGCCGCAACCTCGGAGCCGATGAAGCCCATCCCGGCCATCACGACCTGGCGCCCGGGCACCATCTCGGCCCGGATCCTCGCCGCGTCGCCGAGGGTGCGGAGGTCAAGGACGCCGGGCAGGTCGATCCCCGGGATCGGGAAGCGGCGATTGCGCGCGCCCGTCGCGATCAGGAGCGAGTCGAACCCGATCGGGTCTCCGCCGGCGACCCCGATCGTCCTCGTGGCCGCATCGACACCGAGCACCGTCGTGCCGAAGCGTGTCTCGATCCGATTGTCCGCGTAGAAGGCTTCCGGCCGGACCATCGCCTCCTGGATCGTGGACTCTCCTCGGAGGAACGTCTTCGAGAGCGGCGGCCGCTCGTACGGGAAGGCCGGCTCCGAGCCGATGAGGACGAGGTCGCCGTCGAACCCCTCGTCGCGAAGCGTCGCGGCCGCGGTGGCGCCCGCCAGGCTGGCGCCGACGATCACGAACCGGCGGCTCCCCTCCGTGCGTCCTGCCGCTCCATCGCGTGACGAGACCGGCTCGCCCTCGGACGCGGCGGGAGCGGCGTCGGTCGACGCCGACCCGCCGATCCGTTCGAGCGGCTCCGACGCAGGCCCGTGCACGACGGATCCGTCGGCCGCGAACCGCGACCCGTGACACGGGCAGTCCCAGGTCCTCGCGCTGTCGTTCCAATCGACCGTGCAGCCCATGTGGGTGCAGCGTGGCGAGAGCTCGTACGTGTTGCCCTCGTCGTCGCGGTAGACGGCCAGCTGCCGTCCGTCCACGCTCACCAGTCCGCCGTGGCCCGCATCGAGATCGTCGACCGAGCGATCCACCGTCTTCACGATCAGGACGTCCGACGGCACCTCGTGCGCGACCTTGTTCGGCACGGACCCGAGGAACCGCCGGACCCCGGCCATCCCCTTGTTGCCGACCACGACGAGTTGGACGTCCTCTGCTTCGGCGAGCTCGCAGATCCGCTGGGCGGGGTCGCCGTCGACGGTCCGCTTCTGCACCTCCACATCCTCCGGTTTGGCAGACGAGACCTCCTCGAGCTTGATCGCGCCCACGAGCGGATCGCCCACGTGCACGAGGATCACCGAGCCGGCGTACACGGAGGCGAGCGTGTAGGCCTTGCGCACGGCCTCGGTTGCCGTACCGGACCCGTCCGTTCCCGCCAGGATCCTCGAGTAGGGAGGCGCGGGTTCGCGGGGGCCGGCGCGACCGGTCGTGTCCACGATGAGGAGGTCGCACGGCGCGTCGTGCGCGACCCAGTCCGGAACGCTCCCCAGCCGGAAGCGCGTCGCCTGCCCCATCCCACGGTTCCCGACCACGATCAGGTCGGCGTCGTGCTTGATCGCGGCGGCGAGGATCGACTCCCCCGGGGTGCCTTCGATCAACTCGGCGGTGGCGTCGACCTTCTTCGCTCGCGCTCTCTCCGCGGCTTCGTAGAGCGCCGTCTGCAGGGGCTGGCGTGACACGCCGTAGGCGTCGAGCGCCCCGACGAGGATCAGCCGTCCGCGGAGCCGCTTGGTGAGCTTCTGCGCCACCTCGACGGCGACCGTCGCGGTGGGAGAGCCGTCCGTACCGACGATGATCGTCCGGTAGGGCATCTAGACGGTCTCCAGCGTGCCGTTCATCTGTGGGTGCACGTCGCAACGGAAGAAGTACTCGCCGAGAAGCGCCGGAACGTGATACGTGATCGTCGTCGAGCCAGCGATGAGGTCGCCGACGAACACCGCTTCTTCCGCTGAATCGTCCTCGTAGATCGCGACGTTGTGTTGGACCCCATCGTCGAGATTGGCGAACTCGATGTCGAAGGGCGTGTTCGGGGCCACGTCGATACGGTCCTCGACGAAGCTCTGGTCGTCGACGGCGCACACGGCAACTGCTTCCGGCGGCGCCTCCGGACACTCGGCGGCGAGCTCCCCGCCGAAGCCGAGCGTCGGCTTGAAGATCATGAGCCACAGGATCGCGAGCAGGCCCACGAACCCGATGGCCGCGATCGTGTAGGGCCTTCTCGATCGGAGGATCTCCTCGAACTGCGGCCTCGAAACGGCTTCCGTCCCCCCCACCATCGCGCTCGAGATCGTCCGCAGCCGTTTCGCCCATGTGGTGCCCATGGCGTACATCGCAGCCATCACGACGACCAGGACGACGATCGCCGCCCAGATCCACCCCTGACCCCAGAAGTGCCCGGTGAACCCCGCAGCGATCCCACCGATGAGGAGGAGGCCGATCGAGTTCCACATGAAGCCCACCGAGGACGCCGAGAGCTCGAGCAGCTGGCTCACGCGTGCGGGGTCGCGCTCCTTCGGGAGCCGAAGCGTCACGTAGGCCGAGACGCCGTGCGCCATCAGGAACCCGAACGCCCCGGCGATGTGGAGGAAGACCCACCAACGATGCATCC
>DATFGG010000179.1:0-7458 GCA_035249665.1 Actinomycetota bacterium
GCCGGGCCCCTTCGTACGACGTTCGCGGAGTTGCGAGCTTTCCCTCTCTAGTTCGCGTCCCGGATATACCCGGTGGTCCCGCGAACCTCGCTCTCCAGCCGGTACGGCTGGTAGGTGTTCTCCGGCGAGCACAGCGGCAGCCAGATCTCCCTGTACGGCCGCGGCGCATTGTTGCCGACGTAGGCCGGCACGCCCTGGTACTCACCCATCTGCGTGAGCTGATCAGGGGTGGCCGTCTTCGTCGAGCCGAACTTCACCCAGTTCCTGCCGTCGACGTTGATCGTCGCGTCGCTCGTGTACCAGGACTGATCGTCCAGACAGGCCAGCGCTTCTTCCTCGACCTCGAGCGGACAGCCCGTCTCGTCGACCTGAGTACCGGCCGGCGTGTTGGGGCAGCGATCGATCCCGTCGTAGACGCCGTCGTTGTCCGAGTCCATCGGGCAGCCGCGCTCGTCCACCGTCGCGCCCGCAGGCGTGTTGGGGCACGCGTCCAGCCCGTCCGGCACGCCGTCGCTGTCCGAGTCGACCGGGCAACCCGTCTCGTCCACGATCACGCCGCGCGGCGTGTTCGGGCACAGGTCGTCCTTGTCGGGGACGCCGTCGAAGTCCGTGTCCCGGACCCCGAAGCCTTCGTCGGAGCCGCCGAAGCCGATCGTCAGACCGGCCTGGAACTCGGGGTTGTTGGCCTGGAACGTCTTCGTGTTCGGCGTGGGAATGCCGGACTCGCTCGCGAACGTCTTGTCGATAAGCGCGACGTTGTCGCGCGCATCGAGGCGCAGAGCGATCCGCGGCGTGAAGAAGAACTTGATTCCCCCGCCGTACGTCAGGTTCGTGACCGGCTCGTCGGTGACGCCGGACTCCTCCCCCGCATCGAACACCATCTGGCCGACGCCAGCGGAGAAGTATGGCACGAACTTCTGCTCCGCCTGGAACAGCATCTGATAGACGCCGTCGACCCGGACCTCGGTGACGTCGACCGTGAAGTCGGTCTCGTCCCCGCCCGCCTCATCCAAACTCACATCCGCGCTCGAGAAGCTCACGGTGCCCTCCACGCCGATATTGGCGTGGGGGAACCAGGCGAGCTTGCCCCCGGCGACCCAGCCGGACGACAGGAATACGACGTCTTCGTCGTACACCCTGATCCCGCCCATCGCCGACAGCTCGAAGCTGCGGTGCAGCGTCTGACCGTAGGCCAGGCTGGCGCCGAACAGCATCAGCACCCCCAGCGCTGCGGTCGTGATCCACTTCCTCATCGTTGTCCCCTCCGCGAAAACGTCAGATAACAGGGTTCATTGTCGGGAAGATCGGGGAGCGGCGCAAGGCCGCTCCCCGCTTCCCCGCGCTCCGTAGGGAGCGCGGACCCCTGGTTACGGGCTTACCGTCGTCGGCTCCTCGTCGACCTTGACACCGGTCAACTGGTCCGCGGTCAGGCTCGCCCGGTTGACGTCGTCGCCCGTGCGCACCGCATGAGCTTGGAACCGCAGCGTGGCACCCGTGTTCGGAGCCAGCGTGCCGATGTTCCACGTGAAGCCGGCCGTGCTCTCGCCGGTGACGGTACCCTGCGAGACGAACCGGTCGTTCACGTACTCGATGATGCCCGTGTTGGGTGCGACCAGATCCACGATCGTCACGCCCGTCGCCGTGAAGCCCGACTGGTTGGTGACCTGGAGCTCGTAGATCAGCGAATCGGGTTCGGCGGGACCGCCGTCACCGACGTGGAAGATGTCCTTCGCCGACTGGAAGGTCCCTGAGCCATCCAGGAAGCCGTCCTCGTTCGCGATGTCGAGCTCGATCGCGATCGTCGTGGTCACGCACGAGATGTCGGTTTCGATCAGCGTGCCGGCGGCATTGGTGCCGCGAGCCGTCACGCGGTTACAGAACACACCCGCCAGATCCGGCGTCGTCGCGTTGACCGTGAAGGCCAGGCAGAAGCCGTCGCCCAGACCCTGACAGGTGGCAGCCGCTGTCCCCGGTGTCGGCGCAAGAGTGCCGAGGGTCACCGAGAAGATGTGGCCGCCCGCGTCCACCGCGACCGTCGCGCTCGGGAACAGCGCCGTGTTCACGACGATGTCCGTGGCGTCGATCGGCAGGAACGCCGCATCGAGGGTGTCGTGGATCACGACGTTCGTCAGCGCGGTGCTGCCGAGGTTCGCGACCTCGACGTCGAAGACCGCATCCGTGCCCGCGCTCAGTACCGCGTCCTGCGCGGTCTTACGCACGTCGAGGAGCGCTTCGCGGACCTCGTGGCACAGCGTGTCTGCGTCGAACGACTGCGTCAGGAAGTCGGTCGTCAGGTTGTTCGGGCCGTCCGTGACCGTGGCGATGTTGCACCACGTGCCGGGGAGCGAGACGCCTGTGTACAGCGAGGGCGTCGCCCGCAGGAAGACCTCGACCGAGTCCTCCGACTGGATCCCGCCGCCGACCTGCGTGCGGCCGAGGATCTCGTCGTCGAACCACTGGATGTAGACAACCTGGTCGCCCGAGTTGGAGGCCGAGATGGCCGCCTGACGGGCCTGCTCCACGGTGCCGACGTCGACGATGATCACGCCGAGGTCCAGGCACGGGGCCGGCGGGACGTACGCATTCCCGACCGCCGAGCCGTTGTCGCCGCGGTAGCAGGTGTTGATGATGTCGCCCGCCTCGTCATTGTCGTCATCGACGGCATAGACGATCGCGGTCGGATCGAACGCCGGGCGGTCGCGGACGAACTGGAATGCCTGCCCGCCGTTGCGCTCGGACGGAGCGCCTGCATCGGGCGGACCGCTGAACTGGTCGCCGAAGCGCGGCAGCGTATCCGTGATCCGCACGTTCTCCGTCTGGATGTCACCGTCGTTGATGGCGGTGATCGTGTAGCTGAACGTCTGGCCCACCTGGACGGTGTGGCTCTTCACGTCGAAGCCCTCGACGTCGTCGATCGCCGCGTCAGGCGTGCTCTTGATGATCTGGAGACGGCTGGTGACCCAGCGCTTCTCGAAGGTCAGCTCGTCGCAGACTTCGCCGAACTCGTCGAAGAACAGCACCTCGAACGTGTTCACGTTGTCCGCGGTCCCCGCCAGCAGGCGCTGGTAGGCCGTGCTGAACGTGTCGTCCGAGAAGGCCTCGCCCGGATCGCAGTCGCCGTCGGTGTCGACGTCGGTGCAGAACAGGGTTTCCGGATCCAGCCGGACCTCGGCGATCACCCAGCCGATGAAGTCGTCCTCGTCGCAGGGCGCGGCGCACAGCGGATTCGCCGTGATCACGCCGCCGTCGAAGACGTTGTTGTTGGCGTCGAACTCGCCAGCGGCCAGCTCGGCGTCGTTGCCCGGGCCGTCCTCGACCGGATCGCTGAAGACGAGATACTCGTCGTCCGACGGTCCGTTGTGCTCGACGTTGCAGACGCCCTCGGTGCAGCCGTCGCCGCCGTCGTCACCCCAGAACTCCACGTCGGGGTTGTCATCCAGCTCGGCGAACTGGATGATGCCGCGCGAGAGGTTGAAGCCCGCGTCGGGGCGCGAGCGCTCGACCGACGCCAGGAACAGCGCGCGGTTGCCCGTCAGCTCGCACTGGAAGCCGCTGGCCGACGATGCGTCGCTGTCGCAGCCGAACGCGTCCGGATACGACGGGTTGTCGCTGGTGCCGTCGTCGCTGTCTACGTCCCCGTCCCCGTCGGTATCACCGATCGAATCGGTCTCGCGACGGTCGAGGATGTTGGTGACCAGGTCGCCGTCGGCGATCTCGTTGAAGACCGTGTCGTCGGCGTCGAAGAAGTCACGCGTATCGCCCGGCTGCCAGCCCGGAATGTTCGGGAACTGGTCGGGCCACTGGACCTCGGCGACCGCGGTATCCCAGTTCACCCAGCGCTTGATCGCGAACACCTTGTCGGCGTCCGGATCGCCGGTGCGCGAGATGTCCGGAGACGACACGACGAGGTCGGTCTGTCCCTCGACCGGCGACGTGACGATGATCCAGGACTGCCCGGCGCCGACGGTGATCGTCGAGCCGCCGAAGGAGACCTGCTGGTCGCCGTCGTTGGTGAACGTGACGGCCTGACGGCTGTCGACGTTGAACGAGGGGGCGAGACCCGAGCGGGCCGTGGTGGGATCGAGATCCGGATCGTCGGAGTCGACGATCGTCCCCGTGTTGCCCGGGACCGTCGGAACGCCGCAGCCGGCCAGGTCGTCGACCAGGTCGGGGCACTCGATCGTGACGGTGCCATTCTCGGAGGTGTTCAGATCCCACTGGATCTTCACACCCGACACCCGGTTGAACGTCGCGCCGGTAGCGTCCCGGACCTCGACGATGAACATGTGCTGGGTGCGGATGATGTTGCAGTCGATGTCCGGGTCGCCGTCGCTGCCCGCGACCGGGATCAGCCTGATGTCGACCGGAGTGGCGGCCTCGCCGTCCACGTTCGGGAACACCGACTGGTCGAAGTCACGCGTCAGGGTCAGCTGGATGAACGCGGTCTCGCCGGCGACGACGTTCACGCCGCCCGCGGCCACGAAGACCAGGCCGCCCTGCTCCTGCGAAGCGGTGACCGTGTAGCTGCCCGCCGCGATGGTCGGGATCAGGACGAAGCCCTGCGCATCCGTCGTGCCGCTCTGGACGGTGTCGCCCGTCGCGCTGACGACCGCCACGGCGACGCCGGCCTGCGGCGTGCCCTGTCGGTTCGTGACGAGGATGTTGAGCGCGCCGTCCGTCTCCACGGCACCGGCCGTAAGGACGAGGTTCGCCGTCGCCGTCGGGTCGTCGGTCGTCAGCGTCACGCTGGTCGAGGCCGACTGGAACCCGGCGGCCGACGCGGTCACGGCGTACGCGGCCGTGCCGCCCGGGATCGGGACGTTCGTGATCGAGTAGTTGCCGTTCGCATCGGTCAGACCCGTGTTCGTGGCCGGCGACGTGCCGACGAGGGCGCCCACGATGGGGCCTCCCGCCGACGACGTGACCTGGCCCGAAATGGTCCCCGTGGTCGGGCCCGAGGGATCGGTCGGCGTGGCGCCTTCGTCGTCCGCGCATGCCGAGAAGATCGGCAGCGCGACGACCAGCGCGAGCGCCGGGATCCGCCAGAATCTGTTCAGGAAACTCATGCTGGGTTTGCTCCTCTGACTGAGTGCATCCCTGTGTCAGTTGCGCGAATTACGGTGCTGTTTGACCATGGTTCTCGAACAAAACTTCGTGAGCGCTGAACAGCCGGTTCGCCTTTCCGCACCTCCTTGTCGCTGCTCGTTCGCTGCTGCGTATCGGTCACCTGGTTGGCCGCCTCCGCGGCCGGATTCCATCGATCCCTTCTTTTCGGAGACACTCCGACGCGGGATCAGATTTCTGAGCGAATCTCAGATATCTGAACCCTGCGCCGGCGTCCCCAGCTCCCCATCCACTTCGGCCGGGGGAGCGAAGAGACTGCCGTGCAATCGTTTGGCGTGTCCGCGAGCGGAGCGCGCCTCGTAACCGGGCACAGGTAAGCGCAAAGGCCGTGCCGGGGGCTCTACGCCCTGGGCCGGACTCCGAGACCGGGCGCGTCGGGGTCCGGGAGCACGCGGCCGTCCTCGAGCCGGAGCCCTTCGAACGGGTCGTCGGAGAGGAGCAGATGGCCGTCCAGGTCGACCCAGTCGGCGAGCGGCGCGAGATGCGCCGCGGCGGCGATCCCCAGCGACGACTCCACCATGCAGCCCAGGAAAACTCCGAAGTGGAGCGCGCGCGCCGCGGTCATCAGCCGCACCGCTTCGCCGATCGAACCGGTCTTGGCGAGCTTGACGTTGACCGCGTCGACGACGCCGAGGAGCCCCGCCAGGTCCGCGGTGGTGCGGCACGACTCGTCGGCCACCACCGGGATCGCGGTCGCGCCGCTGACGAGCGCGAGGCCGTCCCTGTCGGCCGCCGGCACCGGCTGCTCGAGGAGCTCGACGCCGAGGTCCTCGAGCGCGGGGAGACGTGCCAGCGCCTCGGCCCGCGTCCACCCTTCGTTGGCGTCGACGCGGATCGGCTTGTCGGTCATGGCGCGGATCCGCTCCAGCACCTCCACGTCCCCGGCGAATCCCATCTTGATCTTGAGGATCGGGTACGCGGACGCCTCCTCGACCTTCCGCCGCATCTCCTCCGGCTCGGCGATCCCGATCGTGAACGAGGTGGGCGGCACGCGGGCGAGGTCGAGCCCGAGCCAGCGGTAGAGGGGCAGGCCGTGGCGCCGGCCGACGAGGTCGTAGAGGGCGGCGGAGATCGCGGTCTTCGCGCTCGCGTTCTCCCACAGGTGGCCGTCCAGACGCCGCTCGATCGCGCCGGTGGCGTAGGGGTCGTCGCCGATCAGCGGCAGGAGGTCCTCCAGGGCGGCGGCGACGCTCTCGGCGGTCTCGCCGTAGCGGCGCGACGGCGCCGCTTCACCCCACCCCTCGTCTCCGCCCTCCTCGATTCGCACGAGCCAGTGGTGGTACGCCGCGTGCTCGGAGCGCGCGATGCGGAACGGATGGGTCGGGGTGAGCGTGACCGGGCGCTTGTCCCAGGCGATCACTGGCGCGCCCCGGCGTTTTCCCGACCCCCGGCTCCCCGCCGAGCGACCGGCCCCGGCTTGGCGACGTCCGCCGCGAGGACCGCCTCGATCAGCGGCTCGGCGCCGAACTTGACGGGGTCGACCGCTGGCAGCCCGGTCTCGGCGGTGATGCGCTCCGCCCACTCCCGCGCCGCGGGCTCCTCCAGGTCGTAGCCGTTGATCGCCACGCCCACGACCGGCGCGGGCTTCAGGTACCCGGCGATCCGCTCGTGGAGCTCGACCCAGTCGGGGAGCGGCATGATCTCGATCTCGTCGTTCATCGTGCAGAGCCGCGTCGGCTGGTGAACGAGGATCATGGCGTCCGGCTGGCTCCCGTGGATGAGGCCCAGCGTCACGCCGCTGTAGCCGGGATGGAGGAGCGACCCCTGCCCCTCCACGAATACGAAATCCTGATCCGGCGCGTTGTCGAGCACGATCGTCTCGGCGGCGCCGGCGATGAAGTCGGCGATCACGCGGTCCACGACGAGGCCCTTTCCGCCGAGGAACAGGCCCGTCTGGCCGGTCGGCGCGAACGCGGCCGCGTACCCCATCCGGCGCGCGGCGGCGGCGAGCTCGACCGACGCGGTCATCTTTCCCACGTTGCAGTCGGTCCCCACGGTCAGGACCACGGTCGCGTCGACATCGGCGGCCTTGCGCGAGGCGACCGGCAGGTCGTCGGGCACGCGGCGGAGGTCCGTGATCCGCGCGCCGCTGCGGGCCGCGATCGCCGCCAGCTCCGGGTCGTCGCCGAGGAACGTGTGGAGGCCGCTCACGACCTCGAGGCCGGCTTCGAGCGCGGCCATGACCATCGCGCGCCATTCCGCCGGCAGCCGGCCGCCGCGCGGGGCGACCCCGATCAGGAAGGTGTCCGGGCCGAGCGCGAGCCCCTCCTCGAGCGTGGCCACGATCGGGAGCGCGGGGCCGAAGCCGAGCACCCGGTCGCTCGTCCCGCCGGC
>DATFGG010000180.1:0-10423 GCA_035249665.1 Actinomycetota bacterium
GGGTCGGCTCCCAAGATCGCGAGGGACTGCACGAGCTGCCCGCGGAGGGCGCGGGTGAGATCGGTCTCGTCGGGCGACGCATCCCAGCCGAGCCGGGCGAGCGCCGGCCGGAGGAGCTCGCGCACGAACGCCCGCAGGCGCTCGCGAGGCTCGTCGTCCACGAACCGGTCCAGCCAGCCCAGCCCACCGAGGATCGATTGCCACACACGGAGATCCGTCTCGTCGGCGAACCCCTGCACGAGGTCGAGGTACGAGCTCGCGGATGCCTGCCCCGCGACGACGGCCGCCCACGCATCGTCCACCAGGCCGTAGCGCTCGATCGGCGACAACACGTCCATCGCCCTGTCCACCACGCGCGAGCGCAGCTCGTCGTCGTACCAGACGCGGACGAAGCTCGCCGAACCCGCGTTCGCCACCACGACCGCATCGGGTGCGAGCAGTCGGATCTCCGCGCCGTCGCCCTCGATCAGGATCCGGTGGACCTGTTCCTGCCCGCCGCTCACCTGTCGAACCGTCAGCGGCACGGGCCACGTCGTGTCGTCGTCGTCCCGCGACGGGAGGAAGCGTCGTTGCGAGAACCGCACCCGGTCGCCGTCGAGGCTCACGGAGATCGCGGGGTACCCCGGCTGGAAGATCCAGGCGTCCATCGCTCGGCGGACCGGCTCCCCCGTCTCCTCCTCGAGGGCGTCCCACAGGTCGTGCGTCTCCGTGTTCCCGTAGGCGTGCTGCCCCAGGTACCGACGGATCCCGTCGCGGAACCGGTCAGCGCCCAGCCACTGCTCGAGCATCCGCAGCACGGCGCCACCTTTGACGTACGTGAGGGTGTCGAACATGCCGCTCGCGTCGTCGGGCGAGCGGACCTCGTACTCGATCGGACGGGTCGTCTCGAGCGCGTCGACCTCGAACGCGTTCGACCGGTCGCGGGTGAACGTGTTCCAGATCTCCCAATCCGGGCGGAAGTCGTCCACCGCGAGCATCGACATGAACGTGGCGAATGCCTCGTTCAGCCAGATCCCGTTCCACCAGCGCATCGTCACGAGGTCGCCGAACCACATATGAGCGAGCTCATGGGCCACGGTCTCCGCGACGCCGAGCTGCTCCTCCTGCGTGGAGCGAGCGGGATCGAGCAGCAGGACCTGCTCCCGATATGTCACGCAGCCGACGTTCTCCATCGCGCCTTGCGCGAAGTCCGGCAGCCCGATGTTGTCGAGCTTCGCCTCCGGGTACGGGATGCCGTAGTAGTCGCCGAACCAGTTCAGCGAGTGGACCGACACCTCCAGCGCGAACGGCGTCAGGGCGCCCTTCCCGGGAACATGGACGATCCGCACCGGCACGCCACGCGCATAGGCGGGCTCGGTGAGCTCCAGCGGACCGACGACCCAGGCGGCCAGGTACGTCGACATCTTCATCGTATCGGCGAAGCGGATCCGCACCCGTCCGTCGCCGAGGGCCTCCCGTTCCACCTCAGGGCCGTTCGAGACGGCGGTCAGCCCTTCCTTCACGACGAGCGTCGTCGCGAAGACGGCCTTGAGATCCGGCTCGTCCCAGCACGGGAACGCACGCCGCGCGTCAGTCGCCTCGAAGTGCGTGGTCCCGACCACCTGCGTGCCGCCGTCGCCGTCGGTGTACGTGCTCCGGTAGAAGCCCGTGAGGCGCGGGTTGAGCTCGCCCGCGAACCCGATCCGGAGCGTCCAGTCCCCCGGCTCCGCGGCTTCGGCGAGATCGACGGTCGCTCGCTCGGCGTCGTCATCGGTGAGGATCTTGGAGACCTCTACCGAGCGGCCGCCGTCCGCGGCGGTGAGCGTGGCCCCCTCGAGCCGTAGCTCGTTCGCGTTCAGGACGATCTCCGTGACCGGCTCGAGCACGGTGAGCGCCACGTCGACCCTCCCGCGGAACGTCCCGGCGTCGAGATCGGGCTCCAGCGTCAGGTCGTAGCGTGACGGAAAGACCGTCCGCGGCAGCCGGTACGGGGTCTCATCCATGGCGCGCTAGCCTACCGTCGGGCCGGCGCCGGAACGGGTCTCCGGCTGAGGAGCCGTGCATCCGAACGAGGAACTTCTGAGGCGCGAGTACGAGGCGTTCGCGGGGCAGGATCTCGCCGCTCTCGACGAGATCTTCGCGGACGACATCGTCTACCACGTCCCCGGCAACAATCCCTTCTCCGGCGACTACCACGGGAAAGCGTCCGTCTTCAGGTTGTTCCGGGAGGATCGGCGCGCATCGTTCCGATCGGAGATCCACGACGTGCTCGCGAACGACCGCCATGCGGTTGCGCTCACCTTCGTCTACGGTGCGCGTGGGGATCGGATGCTCGAGGACGTCACCGTGCATGTGGTGCATGTGCTCGGCGGCAAGATCACTGAGGCGTGGTTCTTCCCTGGCGACCAGGCGGCGAGCGACGAGTTCTGGTCCTGATCCGCTCAATCGTTCACGTACGTCAGCCAGTGGCCGTACTTCTCGTTCTCACCCTTGGTGGCTGCGAAGAACGCGCCCTGCAGCTCCTTGGTCACGGGACCCCGGTGGCCTTCACCCACCACGCGGTCGTCCACCTCACGGATCGGCGTGAGCTCCGCAGCCGTCCCGGTGAAGAAGCATTCGTCGGCGTTGTAGAGATCCGTGCGGACGAGGTTCTCCTCGCGAACCTCGTAGCCGAGATCGCGGGCGAGCGTGATCGCGGAGCCCCGCGTGATGCCATCCAGGCACCCGGCCGAGATCGGCGGCGTGGTGAGCACGCCGTCCCGCACCACGAACACGTTCTCGCCGGAACCGTCCGTCACGAAGCCGGCCTCGTTCAGCATGATGGCCTCGTCGTAGCCGGCCTTGAGGCTCTCCACCTTCGCGAGGACGGAGTTGATGTACTGACCCGTGGCCTTCGCCGCGGCCGGCAGCGAGTTCTGCGAGTTGCGACGCCAGCTGCTGATCTTGATGCGCACACCCTCCTCGAGGGCATCCTCACCGAGGTAGGCACCCCACGGCCACACGGCGATCACGACGTTCACCGGAGCCTGCAGCGGGTTCACGCCCATCTCGCCGTAGCCCCGGAGCACGAGCGGCCGGATGTAGCACGCGTTCAGCTCGTTCGCGCGGATCACGTCCTTGGTGGCCTGCGTGATCGCCTCGCGCGAGTACGGGATCTCGGTGTGATAGAGCTTCGCCGAACGGAACAGCCGCTTCAGGTGTTCGTCGAGGTGCCACACGGCGGCGCCCCGCGCGGTCTCGTAGGCCCGGATCCCCTCGAACACACCGCTGCCGTAGTGCACCGCATGCGAGAGCACGTGCACCTGTGCGTCCCGCCACGGCACCAGCTCGCCGTCCATCCAGATCTTCTCGACCTGCGTGATCGGCACCAGGGTCCTCCTCGAGGGGTTTCGGCGACGGTCTTCGGCGTCGGCTCTCAGGATACCCGGCGCCCGTCAGGGAAGGTCGAACGCGAGCCACTCGATCGCGACGTCCCGGCCCCCAGGTGGATCCAACGACCCCCAGCGCTCCAGCGCCCACGTGCGGAGCTCCGCGACCGCCTCCCGTCGCCTCTCCTCCTCCACCTCCCAGGTCCACGAGTGCATCCCGGCGGCCATCTGATCGAGGAACTCCCCCAACGTCTGCGCGACGTGTTGGGTGATCCGAGGAAGCTGCCGAGCCTCGGCTCCGTGCGCACGGAACGCACGCAGGATCGCGCCGGTCTCCCACGAATCGAGCGCGTCGGCGAAGGACGGGCGGCCGACCCGATCCATGAACCGGTCGGTCAGCTCGTGCCACGGCTCGGGGACCTGGCCGCTCGAGACCAGCACCAGCCCGCCCGGTACGACGACGCGGACGAGCTCTGCAACGACCCGTCGCCACGGGGGTATCAGATGCAGGACGTGGCGGACCACCGCCGCGCCGAAACGGTGATCGGCGAACGGCAGCGTGGTCGCGTCCCCCACCACGAGGGGGAACGGGAGCCGCCCACCCGCCTTCTCCACGAGCTTGGCGAGCATCGGCGCGGAGAGATCGAGGCCGACGAGCGACACCCCCGCCGCCGCGAGCGGCAGGGCGACGAGCCCCGTGCCCACGCCGATCTCGAGCGCCAGGCCGCGATCGTGGAGCTCGCTCGAGAGGAGCAGCGTCATCTCCCGCCAGGCTTCGTCGGACAGGGCCCGCGTGCGGTCGTAGTACTCGACCGCCCGATCGAAGCGCATCGACCCGCTCACGACTTCGGGATCTCCTTCGTCGGGTCGACGAACGGAAGTGCCGCGACGGTCGCATCCCTCTTCCCGTCGTGAGCCTCGAGGGCGAGCGGCGTGCCGACCGCCATGTGGGTCGCAGGCACCCAGGCGTATCCGACGTTCCGCTCGAGGCGTGGTGACCACGCGCCCGCCGTGACCCTGCCGATCCTGCGCCCGAGCCCGGCCCGATCGCCGCCGGATCCGTGCACGGGCCAGAAGTCGTTCAGGGCGCCTTCATCGTTCATCGGCGCGCCTTCGATATCGATCCCGACGAGCTTCCGATCCACCCCCTCCTCGGCGATCCGGCACAGCGCGTCCTTCCCGATGAAGTCGGCTTCCTGGTCCTCGACGAGCCGCTCGAGCCCGGTGACGTGGAACGGCGTGTCCTCCGTGCGCATGTCGGACCCGTAGTTGAAGATGCCCGCCTCGATCCGCCGCGCTTCGGAAGGAGCGATCGCGCGGATCGCGTAGGGCGCGCCGGCCTCCTCCACACGGCGCCAGAGCTCGTCACCGCGTGACCCGTCGCGGAGGTAGAGCTCGTAGCCGATCTCTCCCGTCCACCCCGTCCGGGAGACGACGAGAGGGATACCGTCGATCTCAGCCTCGGCGCACCGGTAGTACCGGAGCGCGGCGACCTCGTCGCCGACGAGATCGCGCACGACCTCCCTCGAGCGGGGGCCCTGGATCTGCATCGGCGAGACGTCCGCCTCGATCACCGTGACGTCCATCCCGGCGAGGGCGGCCACACCCTTGACGTAGAGGAGCGCATCGGAGTCCGCGAGCGCGAGCCAGAACCGGTCCTCGGCGATGCGGAGCAGGACAGGATCGTTCACGATGCCGCCGTCGCGATCCGTGATGAGGACGTACTTGCACTGCCCCACCTCGCACGAGGTGAGGTCCCGGCACGTGAGGAGGTTCGTGAACGGGAGCGCGTCCGGCCCCGAGATCTCGACGCACCGCTCGACCGAGACGTCCCACATCGTCACATCGCGAAGGAGCGCCCAGTATTCGGTCACCGGGTCGTCGTAGAGCGTCGGGAGCAGCATGTGGTTGTAGAGCCCCCAGCTCGCGCACCCGGCACGTTTGGTGGCTTCGAAATAGGGGGACTTCCGGTACCAGGGCTGGATGTAGAACGTGAACGTCTCCGGCATCGATGCTCCTCGTGAAGGTCCGCCGGAGCCTACGATGCGACGGACGTCAAGGACGTGACGCGTCGGTCCGATGGGGGAACCGGAGGTCTATGCCCCTGACACCCATGAGCGCGAAGAGGTCCGAGGACGACGCGGCGACCGAAGACGAGGTCGAACTGCCGTACCGATCTCTGGTCGAGCGAGTCCCCGCGATCGTGTACGTGGACCCCGCCGGCCCGGAACCGACCGCTCCTTCCTACGTGAGCCCGTTCATCGAGACGATGCTGGGATACCCGCCGGAGGTCGCGACGGGCGACGGAGGGTGGTGGGCAAGCGCCCTGCATCCCGACGACCGCGAGCGCGTCCTCGCGGATTGGTCCCGCAGCGACGCGTCGGGGGAACCGTACTCCGGCGAGTATCGCCTGCTCGCAGCGGACGGACGCACCGTCTGGATCCGCGACGAGGCCGTGCTCCTGCGCGACCACGACGGGACTCCGGTGCACTGGCAGGGCGTGATGATGGACATCTCCGACGCCAAGGCCGCCACGGAGGGTCTCATCAGGGCGCTCGATCTCGAACGACGGGCGGCGGACGACATCCGCCGAGCCGACGAGATCAAGACGACGTTCCTCACCGCGGTCTCGCACGACATCCGGACCCCATTGTCGGCGATCCTCGGCAGCGCGCTCACCCTGGAGGAGGGCGACCGGCTCGGCATCACCGAGGAGGAGCGCAAGCAGCTGATCCACAGCCTCGCGGCGAAGGCGCGCCGCCTCAACACCATCGTCACGGACCTGCTCGACACGGAGCGTCTCGCCCGGGGCGTGGTCGAGCCCAAGCTGCAAGAGATCGCCGTCGGCAGGCTCGTCTCCCTGCTGGTCTGGGACTCCGAGGCGATGGCCGGGCGCCAGTTTCACGTCGACACGCGGTCTTTGAGCGCCTGGGTCGATCCGCAGATGATCTCCCGGATCGTCGAGAACCTGCTGATGAACGCGGCACGCCACACGCCCTCCGAGTGTCAGGTCTGGGTCAAGGTGCTTCCCGAGGGCGACCACGTCCTGATCGAGGTGGAGGACGACGGCCCCGGGATCCCCGAGGAGCATCGGGAGTCGATCTTCGAGCCCTTCGAGCACGGACCCATGACCTCCGTACACAACCCGGGGGTTGGCATCGGGCTCTCGCTCGTCGCGAGGTTCGCCGAGCTCCACGGGGGTCGCGTGTGGGTCCAGGATCGCGAGGGCGGCGGCGCCTCCTTCCGGGTCCTGATCCCCAGAGGCGATCCCGAGGTCGTGCCCGAGAGCGCCGTACCGGACGAACGTCCCTGAGGTGGGGCGGGGGATGCCGCCTGGGCCCAACGTGCGGGCTCGGAAAGGCCATTCACGTGCGAGCGTGGAAGCGCCGATGCTTCCTACGGACCCGGAACACACACCGAGCGACCCATGACGACCCCGACGCCGCTGAACGCGCGCGACTTCCCGATCCAGGACCTGAGCTTCCATCACGTGCTCGGGTCCATGCCCGGCGTGGCCTACGTCGAGGCCGAAGGGCCGACGGGCACCACGGCGTACATGAGCCCGCGGATCGAGGCGCTCACCGGCTATCCGCCCGAGCGCTTCACCGAGTCCCGCGAGTTCTGGTACTCCCTCGTCCACCCGGACGATCGCGAGCGGGTGGAGCTCTCCGATGTCGCGGCCGACGCGACGGCCGACCCGTATCTCGAGGAGTACCGCCTGATCGTCGCGGGCGGGCGCGTGATCTGGATCCGGGACGAAGCCGTGCACGTCGGCGCGTCGGACGGGAAGTCGGCGCACTGGATCGGCTTGATCGTGGACATCACCAAGGAGAAGGAGGCCGAGGCACGCGCCGCCGAGGTCGAGCACCGCTACCGGACCCTGGTCGAGCAGCTCCCGATCGTCACCTACATCGACGTTCCCGACGCGAGCCTCGCGAACATCTTCGTGAGCCCGCAGGTCAACGATCTCCTCGGCCGACCTTCGGGGACGACGGGTGACGAGTGGGCGGAGCGGGTCCATCCCGATGATCGCGAACGCGCTCGGAGCGAGACCGTCGAGGGCGTTCTCTCCGGCGAGCCGTTCACCCTCGAATACCGGATGGTGCGCGACGACGGGCGGGTGATCTGGGTGCGCGACTCGGCGACCACCGTTCGCGACGATCACGGCGAGCCCGAGTACGTCCTCGGCTTCTTCTTCGACATCACCGAGCGGAAGGAGGCGGAGCTCCAGCTCGAGGAGGTCGAGCGGCGGTACCGCAACCTCGTCGAGCAGCTGCCCGCGGTGACCTATATGGACACCGCCGATGAGGAGCTGTCCTCGATCTATGTCAGCCCCCAGGTCGAAACGGTGTTGGGACTCTCCGCGGACGCGTTCGTGAGCGACGACGCATGGGCGGCACACCTTCATCCGGATGATCGTGACGAGGCGGAACGTGGGATCCGCGACGCCATCGGGAAGGCGATCCCGTTCACGCTCGAGTATCGGATGATCCGACCCGACGGCAGCGTCGTATGGATCCGTGACCAGGGCACGGTCGTCAGGGACGAGGACGGCCACCCCGCGTACGTCCAGGGACTCTACGTAGACATCTCGGAGCAGAAGCGCCTCGAGTCCGAGCTCCGGTCCGAGGCCGTGAAGTTCAAGTCGCTGGCCGAGCAGATCCCCGCCGTCGTCTACATCGAGGGAGAGGGAGGTTCAGGCGACAGCCCGGCCTACATCAGCCCGAAGTATCAGGAGCTTTTCGGGTACACACCGGAGGAACGGCAGGCGCGTCCCAACCTCTGGCGCGAGCTGCTCCATCCGGATGATCGAGACCGGGTGCTCCTGGCCGAACAGCAGGCGGACGATGAGCACCCGTTCAGCCAGGACTATCGGATGGTCGCGCGCGACGGACGACTCGTCTGGGTCCACGACGAGACCGTGCCGGTCCGCGACGAGTCGGGCGAGATGCTCTTCTACCAAGGGGTGATGTACGACGTCACCGAGCAGAAGCGGGCCGAGCAGGAACTGGCGCAGGCGCTCGACATGGAGCGCAAGGCCGTGGAGCGACTGCGTGAGGCCGACGACATGAAGAACACGTTCCTCACCGCCGTGTCCCACGATCTGCGGACGCCGCTGTCGGCGATCCTCGGAAGCGCGATCACGCTGGAGAGCGCCGACGAGCTCGGCATCCCGCAGGAGGATCGCCGACAGCTGATCCGGAGCCTCGCACGGAAGGCGAGGCGCCTGACCGCCATGGTCAACGACCTCCTCGACATGGATCGCCTCACGCGCGGGCTGGTGCAGCCACGGCGAGAGCTGGTCGACCTGGGTGCCCTGTTGGGGCGCACCGCGGCGGAGTCCGACGTCCTCGATGAGCGGAGCGTGCACGTGCAGACGGAGCCGATCGACGCCTGGATCGACGAGTCGATGGTGGTCCGCATCGTGGAAAACCTCCTGGTGAATGCGATCAAGCACACACCCCCGACGGCGACGATCTGGGTCGGCGCTCGGCGCGTCGACAACGGCGTGATCGTGTGGGTCGACGACGACGGACCTGGCATCGCGCCGGAAGAGCGGGACCGCCTCTTCCAGCCGTTCGAACGAGGAGAGGACTCAGCCCCCTCGCCTGGACTCGGCGTGGGCCTGTCCCTCGTGGCTCGCTTCGCCGATGCGCACGGTGGGCGGGCCTGGGTCGAGGACCGCGTCGGTGGAGGTGCGTCGTTCCGCGTGCTGTTCCCCGACCCGCTCGGTCGGTCGGTCGGTCCCTAGACGCCCGTCACCGTCGCTCGACCCCCGGCCCGGCGGCAGGAACCCATAGGATGGATCGATCTGGTGGGGTGGAAGTCCGGGGTTGCGCATCGGACCGAGCATCACCGCAGCTGCGATCAGGGTCGCGAGCCCACTCAGGTGGTACGCCGCACGGGGGCCGAGCCAGTCGACGATGTGCCCCCCGAGAGTCAGCGACACCGCGAGCGCCATCAGCGTCGCGGCCTCGACGGCCCCAGCGACGCGGCTCCGAACGTCGTCCGGCGTCCGGCGCTGGAGCAGTCCCTGCTCGGCAACGCTCGCGAAGCCCTCGCTGAGCCCCTCGATCACCATCAGTCCCAGGGCCGCGTACCAGAGCGGCGACCAGCCGATCGCGAACATGATGAGCCCCCCAAGGAGCACGGAGACGAAGAGGGTCTGCGGCTCCCGCCTTGCCGTCAGCCATCGGGCCGCCAACACGGCGCCGATCGCCGCTCCCCCGCCCCACAGCGCCGATATGAGGCCGTACCCTTCCTCGCCCTGACCGAAGACGTCCGAGTACGGGAGCTCCGCAACGAGGATCAGACCGACGCCGAGGAGCAGGATCGACCACCCGATCAGGATCGATCGAAGGACGCGGTCGCTCATCGCGTACCGGAAGCCGGCACGCACGCCGGCGTGTTCGGTGACCTCGATCCGCTCGTCGTTGAATCGCCCGTGGGTCGTCCCGATCATCCAAGCGGACAGGAGGAACGAAACCGTGTTGAGCCCGAAGACGAACGCACCGGCCGCGAGCAACCGCGCGTCGGACGCAGCGTCGCCCACCATGAGCCCGATGATCTGGGTGCCGAGGATCGGACCGATGAAGCTGCCGAGGTGCCGCCCGATCGCGACCTGCCCGTTGGCCCACGGGAGATCGTCTTCATCCACGAGGTTCGGGATCGAGGCGCTCGCTACGGCCCACACCGGGGACTCCAGGATCGCGGTGACGCATGCGATCGTCACGAGCTGGCCGGGCGTCCGAGCGAAGGCGAGCGCAAGGAAACCTGCGCCGGCGGCGAGGTCCGAGACGACCAGGACCCGCCGCCGATCGAACCGGTCGCCCAGCCAGCTCGCGATCGGCTGCACGAGCCCTTGGACGCCCATCGTCAGCAGCAGTGACAGCGACAGCCAGACCGCCGATCCATCCGTGAGGCGGTAGACGATGACTCCGAGGACGATGAACGCCGCGCCGCTTCCCGTCAGGGAGATCCCGCGCGCCGTCGCGACCCTGCGGACTGCCGAGCGACCCGTGCCCTCCGTCATCGAGGGCAAGAATCACACAGTCGCGCGGTCCGGGGTAGTCGGC
>DATFGG010000181.1:0-8514 GCA_035249665.1 Actinomycetota bacterium
ACGAGCTCGGGATCCGCCGCCTCGGCGATCGGGAACCGCACGTGGACGCTGGGGTCCTCCGTGGTCGCGTACCCGAGGGCGACCTCCGCATCGGACAGCGCGGTCCCGCACCGCGGGCAGTACGCCGTCACCTTGTCGGCCTCGACGAGGAGCCCACGTTCGTGCAAGCGCTTCAGTGACCACCACACCGACTCGACGTAGGTCGGGTCCATCGTCCAGTAGGCGTCGTCCATGTCGATCCAGAAGCCGATCCGTCGAGTCAGCTCCTCCCAGTCCCGGACGTAGCGACGCACCGACGCACGACAGCGTTCGATGAACTCCGCGATGCCGAACGCCTCGATGTCGCGCTTGGACGTCGAGCCGATCTCGCGCTCCACCTCGATCTCGACCGGCAGACCGTGACAGTCCCAGCCGGCCTTCCGATGGACGAGGTGGCCGGTCATCGTGCGGTACCGGGGGTAGACGTCCTTGAACGCCCTCGTGAGGGCGTGCCCGATGTGCGGCTTCGCGTTGGCCGTCGGCGGGCCGTCGTAGAAGACCCACTCCGGCGCGCCCTCACGCTGCGCGACCGATCGATGGAACACATCGGCTTCGTCCCAGAACCGCAGGATCCGCTCCTCGAGTTCCGGGAACCGCACCTTCGGGTCGACCGATCGGAACCGCGGCCCGTCGTCGTTCGCCATCCGTTCGCCTCCCGACACGCGAAACGCCTCGTCCTCGTCTCGCGAGGACGAGGCGCGAGCCCCGCGGTACCACCTCGCTTGCCGGTCACCTCGCGGCGACCGACCGCTCACGGCCGCGATCACGGCCTGCCGCTGTCACGGGCGGACCCGCCTGTGCCTCCCACGGACCGGAACCGGACCGGTTCGGGCAGGGGCTCGGGGAGGATGTCCGCGAGGCGCTCGGCGCCGGGCTCCCACCATCCCCGGCTCGCTCGGGCTCTGCCGTCCCCGCGACGCGTTCCCGTCGTCGCCTTCCGCGTGCATGCTACACCGCGCGGCGAGTGCGACGGTCCGCGTGATGCCGCGATCCGATCGGACGGCGGGACGCTCGTCGGGATCGACGATCCGACCAGAGTTGATGTGCTGCAACGACTCCGGGAAGACCGATCCAGAGCGGGGGTGGGACTGGCCGATGCGTCGACGTGCTACCCTTCGCCCCCATGACGCAGACCAAGCTCACCGCGGCGGAGATCGCGGACCTCCGGGCCCGCCTCACGGGGGAGCGTGGGCATCTGGAGTCGCAGCTGACCACGATCGTCGAGGGCTCCTTCGCGGCCACCCAGTCGGACATGGCGGGTGACGTCGGGCTCGACGACGAGTCGGCGGACGCCGGCACCGCCACGTTCGAACGCGAGAAGGACCTTTCGATCGAGAACAACGTGCGCGACCTGCTGCGGAAGATCGACGGGGCACTGAGGCGCATGGACGCGAAGACCTACGGCCTCTGTGAGCGGTGCGGGAAACCGATCGAGAAGGCGCGGATCAAGGCCCTGCCGTACGCGGAGCTCTGCATCAAGGACGCGCAGGCCGCCCAGTCGCGCCGCTGATCGCGTGGACGCGCCGCGGAGCCGTGCGGCGCAGATCCTCTTCGTCACCGCGTTCCTCGCCTACGGCCTCGATCGCATCACGAAGATCCTCGCCGAGTCCTCGCTCCCCGGCAGCCCGGTGGAGCTCGTCCCCGGGGTCCTGACGTTGCGGTTCACGACCAACTCCGGCGGGGCGTTCAGCATCGGCCAGAGCGCTCCGTGGTTCTTCGTGGGGGTGAGCGCCGTGGTGGCCGTGATCATCCTGGCCACGGCGTTCCGTCACACGAGCCGGCTCGTCGGCGCGTCGCTCGGGCTCGTCCTCGGCGGAGCGCTCGGGAACCTCACGGACCGGGCGGTCCGAGCCCCCGGGATGCGAGGACGCGTCGTCGACTTCATCGACTTCCAGATCTGGCCCGTCTTCAACCTGGCGGACACCGCGATCGTCGTGGGTGCGATCCTCCTCGCGTGGACGGGGCTGCGGGAGCGGCGGGAGGAGTCCGAGCCCGCGCAGGCAGAGACGTGAAGCGAACCGTCGAGGCGGAGGAGGGCCGACTCGACGTCGTCGTGGTCCGGTTGACCGGGATGCCCCGGGCCGACGTCCAACGCGCGATCGCCGCGGGAACGGTCCGTGTCGACGGGGAGCCGCGGGAGAAGTCCTTCCGCCTCCGTGGGGGAGAGCGACTGACGATCGAGGTCGAGCCCGACGCGCCGCTCGCGGCTGAGGGACCGCCCGTACCGATCCGCTACCAGGACGACCAGCTGGCGGTGGTGGCGAAGCCGGCGGGGCTCGTGACCCACCCGACCGCCGGCCGGCGCGGCGGGACGCTCGTGAACCGGCTGCTCGGGATGGGCGTCCCGCTGGCGCCGGCCGGAGGCACGCTCCGGCCGGGCATCGTGCATCGGTTGGATGCGGGCACCTCGGGTCTCCTCGTCGTGGCCAAGACCGACGAGGCGTATACGGCGCTCCGCCGTCTGTTCCACGATCACGCCGTCGAGCGCGCCTACCTCGCGCTCGTCCGGGGGAGCGTCGGGAACGACGCCTTCGCGATCGACGCCCCGCTCGGACGGCGGGCGTCGAAGATCGTGGTGGACGCGACCGAAGGACGCCGAGCGGAGACGCGGTTCGAGGTGCGGGAGCGCTTCGAGGGTGCCACCCTCCTGGACGCCGTGCCCCGCACCGGTCGGACACATCAGATCCGGGTCCACCTGGCGGCCATCGGCCATCCGATCCTCGGGGATCGCGCCTACGGCGGCGGGGGAGACGACGCCCGCGGTTTGGGACTGGATCGCCCGTTCCTCCACGCCGGCCATCTGTCCTTCTCGCATCCGATCACGCGCCGGACGGTCACGCTCGACGAAGGCCTCCCGGAGGACCTTCGGTCGGCCCTCCACCGACTCCACGAGTGGCTCGCTTGACGGCGCCGGGGGGCGACGCTAGCGTGAGCCTTCCACGAATCACAGGCATGTAAGTTTCCACAGCCACCGGGGCCGGTTGTGGAAAACCCCCTCTCCGGAGGTCACGACGGCGGCGCGAGACGGCTTCGTCCATCTGCACGTTCACTCCGAGTATTCGCTGCTGGACGGGGCGGCGCGGATCGAGGCCCCGGCCTCCAACCGAGCCGCGCCCACGATCTTCTCGGAGGCCCAGCGCTTGGCGATGCCCGCCGTCGCCGTCACCGACCACGGGGTCATGTTCGGAGCGCTCGGCTTCTACGAGACCGCGCGCGCACACGGGATCAAGCCGATCCTCGGCGTGGAGGCATACGTGGCGCCGGGGTCGCGGTTCGATCGCGAGCCGGGCGAGAACGAGGAGAAGTACCACCATCTGACGCTGCTCGCGCGGAACGAGACCGGCTACCGGAACCTGTTGCAGCTCGTGTCGGCGGCGCACCTCGAGGGCTTCTATCACCGCCCCCGGATGGACAAGCAGCTGCTCGCGGAGCACGCGGAGGGGGTGATCTGCCTGTCGGGTTGCCTGTCCTCGGAGTTGTCGAAGCTGCTGCTCGCCGGCCAGGACCAGCGTGCTCGCGAGGCGGCCGCCGACTACCGCGACATCTTCGGGGCAGAGCACTACTGGATCGAGCTCCAGGACCATGGCCTGGCCGAGCAGACGCGCGTGACGCCTCGGCAGGTCGCCCTCGCGCGCGAGCTGAGGATCGGCCTGGTCGCGACCAATGACCTCCATTACACGACGGCAGCCGATGCCAGGCCGCACGACGTCCTCCTGTGCATCCAACAGCAGAAGCTGCAGTCCGATCCGAAACGGCTCCGGTTCGACGCGGAGGAGTTCTATCTGAAGTCCTCGGAGCAGATGCGCGAGCTGTTCGCCGAGCTCCCCGAGGCGTGCGACAACACGCTCACGATCGCGGAGTCGGTGGATCTCGAGCTGATCTACGGCGACGCCGCCGCTCCGGAGGATCGGTACCACCTCCCGCGGTTCGAGGCGCCTGATGGCGGAACGCTCGAGGATTACCTCCGGGAGCTGACCCGCGCGGGCGCAGCGGAGCGCTACGGCGACCCGCTGCCGCAGGAGATCCGCGACCGCCTGGACCTGGAGCTCGGCGTGATCCTCCAGATGGGACTGGCGGGCTACTTCCTGATCGTGTGGGACCTGATCCGGTTCGCGCGCGAGCAGGGGATCCGCGTCGGACCCGGGAGGGGCTCGGCCGCCGGGTCCGTCGTGTCCTACTGCCTGCGCATCACCGACGTCGACCCGCTCCGCTACGGGCTGATCTTCGAGCGGTTCCTGAACGCGGAACGGATCCAGATGCCGGACATCGACATGGACTTCGACGAGCGCAGGCGCGACGAGGTGATCCGCTACGCGAGCGCGAAGTACGGCGCCGACCACGTCGCGCAGATCGTGACGTTCCAGACCATCAAGGGGAAACAGGGGATCCGCGACGCCGCCCGCGTGCTGGGCTTCCCGCCGGCCGTCGGGGACCGGCTCTGCAAGATGTATCCGACCCCCGTGATGGGTCGCGACCACCCGATCGAGGAGGCGCTGAAGCTGTCACCGGAGCTGGCCGTCGCCTACGAGCGTGAGCCGGAGGCGAAGGAGATCGTCGACACGGCCCGCGCGCTCGAGGGACTGCGCCGCGAGGACTCGGTGCACGCCGCCGGTGTCGTGATCGGCGACGCGCCCCTCGTGCGGTACCTGCCGCTGAAGCTGTCCAAGGATTCGCGGGACGACTCGAAGCGCATCGTCACCCAGTTCGACATGCACGGCGTCGAGAAGCTCGGTCTGCTCAAGATGGACTTCCTCGGACTGCGCAACCTGTCGGTGATCGAGGACACCCTTCGGCACCTCCGGGCGCGGGGGACAGAACTCGACATCGACCACGTGCCCCTCGACGACGACGAGACGTACGCGATGCTCCGAAGGGGCGACACCACCGGGGTGTTCCAGATGGAGTCGGGCGGGATGCGGAGCCTGACCAAGCTCCTCGAGCCCGACCGGTTCGAGGACCTGATGGCCCTCGTCGCGCTGTACCGGCCGGGGCCGCTGAACAACGGCCTGCACACCGAGTACGCGGAGCGCAAGCACGGCCGGAAGCCGGTCACGTTCCCCCACCCCGACCTCGAGCCCATCCTGTCCAGCAGCTACGGGGTGATGGTGTACCAGGAGCAGGTGATGCAGATCGCCGTGACGCTCGCCGGCTTCTCGATGGGCGAGGCGGACACGCTCCGCAAGGCGATGGGCAAGAAGAAGATCGAGTACCTGATGCCCTTCAAGGAGCGCTTCGTGAAGGGGGCCGTCGAGCGCGGGTACGCCGAGCGGCTGGCGGCCGATCTCTTCGAGATGTTCATCCCCTTCGCCGACTACGGCTTCCCCGCGTCCCACGCGTGCGCGTACGGGCTGATCGCGTACCAGACCGCGTACCTGATGGCGCATCACCCCGTCGCGTACATGGCGTCGATCCTCACGTCCGTCAAGGACGACAAGGATCGCAAGCCCTACTACCTGTACGCGTGCCGCGCGATGGGCATCGAGGTGCTACCACCGGACGTGAACGACTCCACGCTCGACTTCGCTCCCGCCACCGACGACGATCAGGCGATCCGCTACGGGCTGTCGGCGGTGCGCAACGTCGGCGACGCGGCCGTGCAGCAGGTGATGGACGCGCGGGCCGCCAAGGGCAGGTTCGAGTCCTTCTCCGATTTCTGCCGGAAGGTCGACCCGTCCGTCCTCACGAAGCGCGCGCTCGAGTCGATGATCCTCGCGGGTGCATTCGACTCCCTGGGCTACCGGCGTCGGGCCCTCCTGATCGGGCACGACAAGGTGTCCGGTCCGATCGTCGCCGAGCGGAAGGCCGAGGCCGCCGGTCAGTTCTCGCTCTTCGGCGGCGACTCGGACGTGGGCCGGATCGACGAGTCCGTCCTCGAAGGCGAGGAGTTCGACAAGCCGGAGCTCCTACGCTTCGAGAAGGAGATGCTCGGCTCGTTCGTCTCGGACCATCCGCTGCTCGAGGTCACCGACGACCTCCGGGCCCAGAGCACGCACGAGATCGGCGACCTCGAGGGCGCGGATGACGGAGAGCTGGTGACCGTCGCGGGGATCATCGGCGGTATCTCCAGGAGATACACGAAGCGAGGGGAGCCCTACGCACAGTTCCGCCTCGAGGGCCTCTCCGCGGGCGTCGACGTCGTCGCGTTCCCATCCGTCTACGAGGCGGACCCGGATCTGATCGCCGCCGATCGGATCGTGCTGGTGGTCGGGCGGATCGACCGGCGCGGCCGCGAGCTCCAGATCCGCGCGAATGACGTGCGCGAGCCGATCCTGTCGGGATCGGCGCCGTCGGCGGGCGGGGAATCGGTCGTGATCGACCTCACGGCGGCGGCGTGCACGGACGCGGTGCTGTCGAAGATGGCGGAGCTCCTGCGGTCCCGTCCCGGCTCGGCCCCGGTTCGGGTCCGGTTCCATTCGATCGATGGCGTCCGCCCCCTGGACATGGGCGAGTTCCTCGTGGATCCGTCCGGATTGATGGGTGAGCTGGCCGGGCTGCTGGGGTCCGGCGCCGCCCGCGTCGAACGCGTGACCTGAACCAGCCCGGCGCCGAGGCCGCACGGACCGATCGCCCGACGGCGCAGGCCTCTATCGTGCTCGCGTGTTCGAGGTGATCCCCGCGATCGACGTCAAGGACGGAGCGCTCGCCCACCTGACGCCGACCGGTCTGATGCCGATCGACACGTTCGCCGGCGACCCGGTCGCGGCGGCGGCCGCGATGATCGAGGCGGGCGCGACCCGGCTGCACGTGGTCGACATGGATCTGGCGTTCGACGGGGAGCCACGGAACCTCGACGTTGTGTCGGCGATCGTGTCTCTCCGGGTCGACGTGCAGGCAGGTGGAGGTGTTCGAACGGCCGAAGAGGTCGATGCCCTCCTCTCCGTGGGCGTCGCGCGCGTCGTGCTCGGATCCGCGGCGCTCGCGGACGAGGTCCTGGTGCGGGAACTCCTCGGGGTGCACGGGCCGCGACTGATCGTCGGGATCGAGGTCGGTGACGGCGGCACGATCCGATCGCGGGGCCGCGACCCCGTCGACCTGCCGCTGATGGAGACGCTCGGATGGCTCTCCGCCGCCCGAGCTCCGGGGTTCCTCGTCACGGCGGTGGCCAGGGTGGGTTCGTCGATCGGGCCCGACGTCGGAGCCGTGAAGCGGGTCGTGCGCGCCGGCCGCCCGGTGACCGCCGCGGGAGGGATCCACACCGTCGACGATCTCCGAGCCCTCCGGGCGGCCGGCGCGTCGGGTGCGGTTGTGGGGCGAGCCGCCCTGGAGGGCACGCTGGATCTCGCCGAAGCTCGCTCGGCCCTCGCCTGAGCGACCACGTCTAGACTCGCCGCCCCATGGGCTTCCTGACCGACCTCGTCGACCGGCTGCGACAGGACCTGCGCGAGCATCCGCTCGACGATGCGACGCTGATGGCCCGCGCCGCGGCCATGCCTCCGACCAGGGACTTCGAAGGTGCGCTGCGGGGATCGTCGCCGCCTGCGCTGATCGCGGAGGTGAAGCGGGCGTCCCCGTCCGCCGGTGCCATCGCGAAGGATGCGAACGCCAGCGTGCTGGCCCGGGGATACGAGGCGGGCGGTGCGGCGGCCGTGTCCGTCCTCACCGAACCTCGTCACTTCCAAGGATCGCTCGCCGATCTGCAGGCGGTCCGATCGTCGGTCTCGATCCCCGTCCTCCGCAAGGACTTCGTCGTGCATCCCGCACAGGTCATCGAGTCGCGGGCATCGGGTGCGGACGCGGTCCTGCTGATCGTGGCGGTGCTCACGGATGCCGAGCTCCGCGCGCTGCTGGAGGCGGCGGCCGACCTCGGGCTCGGGACCCTCCTCGAGACGCATTCGGACGAGGAGCTCCGGCGGGCCCTCGAGACGGACGCGCCGGTGATCGGCGTGAACGCCCGCGATCTCGAAACGCTCGACGTGGACGTCGAGGGCGCGCTCTTACGTCTGGAGGGCCTGCCGGCCGATCGCCTGGGCGTTCTCGAGAGCGGCGTGTCGACCCGCGCGCACGTGGACGCCGCGCTCGCCGCCGGGGCGTCTGCCATCCTGGTGGGGGAAACCCTGATGCGGGCGGAGGACCCCGCCCGTGCCGTGCGGAAGCTGCTCTGGAGGGAACTACGCACGTGACGATCGCCACCACGCTCCCTGATGCCCGCGGTCGGTTCGGCACCTACGGCGGGCGCTACGTCCCCGAGGTGCTGATCCCCGCGCTCGATGAGCTCGCCGAGGCATGGGCGGAGCTCCGCGAGGATGCCGGCTTCCGAGGGGAGCTCTCGATGCTGTCGGAGAGCTTCGTCGGCCGTCCCACACCGATCACGCGAGCGGACCGACTGTCCACACAGCTCGGCTACGAGATCTGGCTCAAGCGCGAGGATCTCGCGCACACCGGCGCGCACAAGATCAACAACGCCCTCGGTCAGGCGCTGCTCGCGAAGCGGCTCGGGAAGGAGCGGATCATCGCCGAGACGGGGGCCGGCATGCA
>DATFGG010000182.1:0-3406 GCA_035249665.1 Actinomycetota bacterium
GGGGAGGTACCCGACGAAGGCCTCGATCAGCCCCCGGTCGTAGTGCAGCGAGGGCGGGCATTGGAACAGGACGCACCCGAGCTTGTCGCCGAGGATCTTCGCCAGATCGAGGAACATGCGGACGTCCTCGTCGGTGTCGACGAGGCGCTTGAAGTGCGTGATCCGCTGGTTCGCTTTCAGCGTGAACGTGAAGCCGTCGGCTGCTTGCTCGCGCCAGGCGGTGAGTGACTTCTCGGTGGGGAAGCGCCGGAACGTGTAGTTGATCTCGACGGAGGACAGTTGCTGCGAGTAGTACGAGAGCATCTCCCGGTTCTTCAGCCCCTCGGGGTAGAAGACACCGTGCTTCCAGCCGTCGTAGGAGAACCCCGAGGTGCCCAGGTGGAGGGTGCCGGCCATCGCGTGCATCATGGCACGCGATGGCCACTGCGGAGGAGTCGTTGCGTCTCGAAACCGTGAAGGGTCCGATCACGGCGGCGTACGCACATCCGCGGTCGCCGTTCGCGACCATCGTGGTCGCACACGGCGCCGGCGCCGGGATGGACCACCCCTTCCTGGTCGGGTTCGCCAGCGCGTGCCTGGAGGAAGGGATCGCCGCCTTGCGCTTCAACTTCCCCTACGTGGAGAGCGGCAGGCGCTCACCGGATACCGAGGGCGTCCTTCGTGACACGTGGCGGGCCGCGTTCGAAGCGGCGTCCGATCGGGCTGCCGGCCACCCGGTCTGGGCGAGTGGGAAGTCGCTCGGCGGCAGGATCGCATCGATGGCCGCAGCCGATGGCGAGATCGACCCGGCCGGTCTGGTCTTCCTCGGGTATCCGCTGCATCCGCCGGGCAAGCCGGAGCGGATCCGGGACGAGCACCTCTACCGGATCGAGGCCCCGATGCTCTTCCTGCAAGGAACCTCGGACCCGTTCGCCTCACCCGAGCTCCTCCAGAGCGTCGTGGAGAAGCTGGGCGCTCTCGCCACGCTCGTCCCGTTCGAGGGCGGGGGGCATTCATTCGAGGTCCGCGGCCGGAAGCGCGATCCTCGCGAGGTCGGTGCGTCCCTGGCCCCGCACGCCGCGGCGTTCATCCGGGACCACGGCTGATGCCGAGGAAGAACCGCCGCGATCCCGAGTACTTCCAGCCGCAGGAGGCTCCACGGCCGCGGTCGGCCGCCCCATCGTGGGCCGAGCTGCCCGGCTACGACGTCCGACATGTCGGCGGCGAGAAGGAGTATCGATGCCCAGGATGCGATCACGTCGTGCGGGCGGGCATCTGGCACCTCGTGGTCATCCCGCTGGACGCGCCCGACGAGCGCCGTCACTGGCACACGGAGTGCTGGCGGAAGGAGCTCCGGAGGATCGGGGCCTATCGCCCTCACCCGCTCCCCGGAGACTGAACGGACGCGCAGGGACGCGTTGCGGCGCGATCCCTATCCGGCGTCCGGGACGGGATCCGATGTCGGCGGTCGCCGAGCGGGGAGCTCTTCGGTCACGCGATCGAGGAGCGCGCACCGAGCGTCCAGGCTCCGGGCGATCGCGTGCCAGCGTTCGGATTCGGCGAACCGCCAGTTCCTCGCTTGACCGATCGCCACGACGCACGCCTGCAACGCCTTGTTCTGCGGGTCTCGCTCCTTCGTGAACGCCTTCTGCGCGAGGGCGATCCCCCCCGCGAGATGACCGGTGGCGATCAGAGCGAAGGCCCTGGTCCCCCAGATCGCCGGCGCTTTCGGGAGCAGCTCGATGGCCCGATCGGAGGCGGCGTTCGCCTCGCCGACGAGCCCTGGATCGGCCAGCATCAGATCGGCCCACGCGAGGTTATTCAGATGGATCGCGGAGGGCGCCAGGAGGCGCCGGCGCAGGACCGGGTCCTCCCGCCGCTCGTCGTCCTGCACCAGCGTCGAGAACACCTCCCGTGCCTCGGAGAACAGTCCGGAGACGACCAGGTCGTGGCCGAGCCAGTTCCGCAGGATCCGGCTGTGCGGGTGGATCACGAGGGCCTCGTGCACCGTCGCTCTCGCGCCGTCTCGGTCACCGAGCTCCACGAGCCGTTGCGCCTCGACCGCGGGGATCGCGGCGCGCTGCTCTTCGAGCTCGCCGTCCGGATCGAGGAGCGTGCGGACGAGTGCGAGCCCGTCGTTCGGCTGCGGGCCGAACGGGGTCCTCTGTGAGAACGGAAGGAGGTTGTTGATCAGCACGAACGCGTTCACGACGGCGAAGTCGCGGAGCTGGTTCGGGGGAAGGAATGGCAGGCCGACGCCGAACATCAGCGCGTTCGTCGTGGGCCCGGCGGCGACGATCACGAGACGCTTCCACCGGAAGCCGGACGCGCTCGTGGACCCGCTCGCGACGTGCCCGCTCACGAGAAGCGGTCCGATCACGATGTGGGCGCCGCCCGCCCTCAGGCGCAGGGCCGGACCGGCGCCGATCTGGATCTCGAAGATCCGGTGGCCGAGGAGCAGGGATGCGAGGGCATGCCCTGCCTCGTGCACGACGACGATGATGGGCAGGAAAAGGAGGAACCAAACGGGATCGAACGACCGCGACAGACGGAGGTCGAGCGCGCTCGCGACGACCATGAGGGTAACCAGGAACGCCACGTCCCACCAGCCGGATCGAGCGGGGCTGATGGACTCCCTGGGCACGCGGCCGATCACCGCAACCCCATCGGTCGGTGGCGGACTCGGATTGAGGTTCCGGCTGGGGGGCCTCACCCCACTCACGGGCCCGGGCCACGCGGGCAACGACGCCGTCATCCGGCCGCGCTAGCATCCCGACATGGCGGTTGGCGAACCTGCCCGGGCCCGCATGTGGGAGACCGGAGGGAGATGGTTCGCCCACATCCTCGACGTCTCCGCGTACATCGAGGTCACCGCGACGAGCCGAGCCGGCTGTCTCGAGGAGCTCCGGAAGGTCACGGGCGACGACGTCGATCTGATGATCGAGGTGATCCCGGCGGTGGTCGGGGTCGCGGAGGCCGCCGAGATCATGGGCTGGGACAAGCGCCGGGTCATCACCTACATCGACCGTGGGTCGTTCCCGGAGCCCCTCACCACGCTCGCGTCCGGTCGGATCTGGATCCGTGAGGACATCGAGGGGTATGCCGATCACTGGCGGGCGACGCATCCTCCGCCCCCGACGAGCCGTTCGACGCTCTCCGCGCCCGCGTGACCGACCGCGTCCTGTACCTGATCCGGCACGGTCAGTCCGATCTCGGCTGGCGGGGCGAGCCATGGGCGAGCGCTCGCGGCGATCAGTGGGACCCGCCGCTGTCGGAGCGTGGTGTTGAGCAGGCCGCCCTGCTCGCGGGCCGGCTCCTCGTGATGGATCTCGAGCCGTTCGTCGTCTACTCGTCTCCGCTCCGACGGGCGAACGAGACCGCGGAGGCGTTCGCGCGACTGCCAGGAACCGACGTCACCGTCGACGAC
>DATFGG010000183.1:0-3060 GCA_035249665.1 Actinomycetota bacterium
TCGCATCGGCGACGGACCGGGTCGTGCGGGGCATCCTCGCCGCCCCGCACCTCGTGGGCGGCACGCGGCGCCTGGATACCGACGTGATCGCGGCGGGGGCGGGTTCGGTCCTCGCGAAAGAGGGGGCCGAGGGGCTCGTGTGCGCGACGTCACTGCCGCAGGGGATCGGCATCGCGTTGAAGGTAACCGACGGCAACTGGCGACGGCTGGCGCCGGCGTTCATCGAGGTGCTTCGCATACTGAACGTGCTCCCGCCTGGAGCCCTGGACCGTCTCGCTCATCACGAACGGCTCCCCGTGCTGGGCGGCGAGGAGCCTCAGGGGGTCGTGCAGGCGGTCATCCGCCTCCGGCGACCCCGATGAGGCGGCCGGGAGGATCGCCCGGTTCCCCCGCGGACGCGGGATGAAATCCGGTACCTCAGGAGGTTGCACCTGTCCGTGAGCATCGGAGCAACGCGACCGCGCGTCGCCGTCCTGGCCGTGCACACCTCACCCGTCGACCAGCCGGGGACCGGTGACTCGGGAGGGATGAACGTGTACATCCGCTCGGTCGCCGAGCGCCTCGCCGGCCAAGGGATCGAGGTGGACCTCTTCACGAGGTGCCGAGGCGGGGCCACGCACGACGTCCGGGAGATCGCGCCGGGCATCCGGGTCGTGAGCGCCAAGGCGGGTCCGTGCCAGCCGGTGCCGAAGTCCGCGGTCCAGCGCTACCTCCCGGAGTTCCTCGGCGGCGTGCTACGGGTCGCTCGCGAGAACGGCAACCGCTACGACCTGATCCACAGTCACTACTGGTTGTCCGGATGGGTCGGGCGCGCCGCGAAGGACATCCTCGGCGTCCCGCTCGTCGCCTCGTTCCATACGCTCGGCAAGGTCAAGAACTACTCGCTCGCGCACGGGGAGACGCCGGAGCCGGCCGAGCGACTCCGTGGCGAGGAGCGGGTGATCGGTGAAGCGGACCGCATCCTGGCTCCGACGCCGGAGGAGGCGGGCCAGCTCGTGGGTCTCTACGGCGCCGATCCGGAACGGGTCCGGATCGTGCCCCCCGGTGTGGATCACGCGATCTTCCGGCCGCAGGATCGGGATATCGCTCGAGCGCGTCTGCACCTGTCCGGTCTGCGGCTCGCCTTGTTCGTCGGTCGACTCCAGTCTCACAAAGGCCCCGACGTGGCGATCCGGACGATCGCCGAGGTGGTGGCGAGGAGTCCGGCGCTGGCCGAGGATCTCGTGCTCGCGATCGTGGGCGGCCCGAGTGGGCAGCACGCCGTTGCGGAGGTCGCTCGCCTGATGGAGCTGGCGACCGCCCTCGGGGTGGCCGACCGTGTGATGCTCTTCCCTCCGCAGCCGCACGCCCGGCTCGCCGACTTCTACTCGGCAGCCGATGTCGTGCTCGTGCCGTCGCGATCGGAGTCGTTCGGCCTCGTGGCGCTTGAGGCCCAAGCCTGTGGGACTCCGGTCGTCGCGGCGGCCGTCGGCGGTCTCAGGACCGTCGTGCGGGGAGGCGGGCTGCTCGTCGAAGGACACGACGCCGCCGACCACGGAGACGCGGTGCGCATCCTCCTCGGCGATCCCGCGCTCTCCGATCGACTCGGAAGCACCGGTGCTCGAGAGTCGCTCGCGTTCACATGGGACGCGACGACCACGGAGGTAACTTCGATCTATCGAGAGCTCGTCGAGGCGGCTGCATGATCCACGGGGCGCAGGTCCTCCTGCGACCCGTGGAGGAGCGGGACCATGCCCTGATCCACGCCTGGCAGAACGACCCCGAGGTGTGGTGGCTGATGGACTACGAGGGGCCGTTCTCGATGCAGGACATCGTCGAGAGCGAACAACGGGCGCGCGCGGAGGGTCATCCGTACGTGATCGAGGTCGACGGGACGCCGATCGGTCGGATCGGGCTCAACGCCTTCCGTCGGCGCGACCGCATCTGCTCCCTGTACGTCCTGATCGGGGAACGCTCGGCGTGGAAGCAGGGATACGCGACCGATGCCATCTCCGCCCTGTTGGACGAGGCGTTCGATCGCTACGACCTCCATCGGGTCGAGCTCTGGTCGACGGCCGACAACGAGCGGGCGATCCACGTCTACGAGAAGTGCGGCTTCGTGGTGGACGGCCGGTTGCCGGAGCGGTCCTGGAAGGGCGGCGCGTGGGTCGATCGCGTCGTGATGTCCGTGACTCGCGAGGGCTTCGCAGCGTCATCCGCGGCCGCTGACCTGCGACGACGCCGTCACTGAACGTCCACCGAATTGTCACTCTTTGTCCTAGACCGTCTACCTGCACGTTCATACGCTGACCTGCGCGGATGCGGAGTTGACCGCCCCTGGTGCCGCCGGTATCTTTCGCCACGCTCCAAGCAGTCGAGGTGATCGACGCGAGAGGGCCGGACGGGCGGCCGGGACACCGAAAGGTGGATCGGACGCGAGGGAACCGGGAGGACCCGTAAGGATCCGATCGGAAACCCACCGCTGGAGCGGGCCGCGAGGTCCGAGCCGGCGGGCCCGGCGGGAACGCCGAAAGGTGAGCCCATCGGGTGTCCGCGGGACACCGGGTGCCGCGAGGCGCGACGGAGCCCGCGAAGGCGGAGACGGGCCGCGAGGTTCGCCACCGCCGGCGGTTCGGCAGCCGCGCGAAGACCGCGGAGGTTGCTTGGGGCACCAGAGCCCGAGGGGCTGAAGGTGGCTGGGAGCTTCGGTTCCCAGCGAGCCAGAGGTCCCTCGGGTTCTCTCTTTTTCATCGGGGACTACGCTGGCGCTGGTGCGCTCGCTACTTGAGTCCCCGAACCCCCTTTCCGCTAGCGTTCTCGCGGCATGGAGGAGACCCGCCGTGATCGGATCCTGGAGGCCGCGATGCGGCAGTTCGCCGATCGCGGCTACCGCGGCACCCGCGTCGAGGACGTGGCGAACGAGGTGGGGGTGGCCAAGGGAACCGTCTTCCTCGACTTCGGATCCAAGGAGGGGCTGTTCCTCGAAGCGTTCAAGCGCGCGGTCTCCCTGCTCCCGGCGTGGCTGGACGCTCCGGCCGACGTCGTCGATCAGGGGTTCTGGTCCGTGCTCGACTGGTGGCT
>DATFGG010000184.1:0-3940 GCA_035249665.1 Actinomycetota bacterium
CAAGCTCGCCGCGATGGAAGCGATGAGAGCCGAGGAGGAAGCCTCGGGTACCGCCGCCGCGGAGGGTTCCATGGAGGCTCTCGAGGAGGCGGAGACCGCAGCCGAGCTCGAGCCCGACGCCGAAGGCGAGGCCCTCGTGGACGGGGCGGACCCCGACACGGAGGAGGCGGCAGAGGTCGGGGCCGCGTCGGAGGACGGAGCCGACCCATCCGCCGACGAGGCGGGGGAGCGGGCCGAGGCCTGAGGGAGTGACCGAGACGCGGGATCCGGCCGAGGTGGCCGACCCGGCGCCGTCCGAGCCACGGGTCCCTGATAGCGGGGCGACTACCTCCGAACCGCGCCGGACCCTCCGCGCGGGTCGCCATCGACTCCAGCCGCAGAACGTCACCGGGGCCCTCCGCGAGCTGGTTCCGCTGGTCCTCTCGGCGCTCCTGCTCGCGATCGTGATCAAGAGCTTCCTGATCCAGGCGTTCTTCATCCCCTCCAGCTCGATGGAGCCCACCTTGCGACCGGGAGATCGGATCCTCGTCTGCCGGGTATGCAAGCTGTTCTCCGACGTGTCCTATGGCGACGTGATCGTGTTCACCGACCCTGCTCCTGCCCCCCACGAGGCCCGGGGGATCGTGGGGGGGTTCGTCCATTGGTTGGGGGAGGGGATCGGGGTCGCGAGGCCCGAGGACGACGACTTCATCAAGCGCGTCGTCGCCCTCGAGGGGGATACCTGGGAGATGCGCAGAGGGCTGCTGTTCGTGAATGGCGCACGGGTCCCGGAGACGTACGTGGCCGAGGAACAGGATCGGCGGGATTTCGGCCCGGAGACGGTTCCGGATGGCATGCTGTTCGTGCTGGGCGACAACAGGCTGCATTCGGGCGACTCGAGGTTCCCCCCGCCCGGAGGGCTCGGCTACGTCCCGGAGGAGAAGGTGATCGGCGAGGCGTTCGTGATCGCATGGCCTTTCGACAGGATCGGAGGGATCGGCTGACCGTCAACCTCGTCCGCTACGAGCGCGCGCTGCGCGAACAGGGCTTCTCCCGGGTCGCGGGCGCCGATGAGGCCGGCCGCGGCGCGCTCGCGGGGCCGCTGGTGGCGGCCGCTGTGGTGCTCCCCGACGGGTTCGACCCCGAGGGGATCGACGACTCGAAGGTGCTCACCCGGAACCAGCGCGAGGCCGCCTACGAGCGGATCGTCGCTGAGGGGGCGTTCGCCGTCGCGAAGGTCGAGCCCGGCGTGATCGACAGCCGCGGTCTCCATCGGTCGAACGTGGCGCTCCTGCGGCGATGCGTCCGCGCGCTCGACCCGCCGCCCGAGTACGCGCTCACCGACGGGTTCCCGGTACCTCGCATGCCGTGCCCCTCCCTCGCCATGAAGAAGGGCGACGCCGTGGCGGTCTCGGTCGCCGCGGCCTCGATCGTCGCGAAGGTGACCCGGGATCGGATCATGGTCCGCATGCACCGGCGCTATCCGGCGTTCGGGTTCGATCACAACGTGGGCTATGGCACGCCGGAGCACCTCGAGGTGCTCGACCGTCTCGGGCCCACGCCGATCCACCGGCTGTCGTTCGCGTGCGTGGGGCAGCCGCTGCTCCCCGGGATGGATCGGTCGATCGGTCTCCCGACGTGGGAACCGCCGTCGCATGAGAGCATGACCCCATGAACGAGGACGACATCGAGCGATTCGAGGAGGAGCGGGAGCTCGAGCTCTACCGTGAGTACCGCGACGTCCTCCCGATGTTCGCGTTCGTGATCGAGACGGAGCGGCGCTTCTATCTCGCGAACAAGGTGGATCTCGAGCACCTCGACGGCGGTTGGGTGCGCCTCGAGCTGAGCGATGCATGGGTCTGGGACATGTTCCGCCCGGCCCGGTTCGTCTCATCCGTTCGTGTGGTCACGCGGCACGACGTCAACGTCGAGGAGCTCCGGCAGGATGCCACCACGATCCCCGACGCGCCCGACGTGTGATGCCCTCCCCTGAGGTGTTCGCGGCCTTCGCGGTGGCGTCGCTCGCGCTGTTGATCGTGCCCGGTCCATCGGTTCTCTACATCGTCACGCGCTCGGTGGACCAGGGGAAGGCGGCGGGATTGGTCTCCGTCCTGGGGATCCACACGGGCTCGATCGTCCACGTCGCGGCCGCCGCGCTCGGGTTGTCCGCGATCCTGGCGTCGTCGGCCCTCGCGTTCGGGATCGTGAAGTACGCGGGCGCCGCCTACCTGATCTGGCTCGGGATCAAGGCGATCCGCGATCGGGATGAGGAGCGGACCAATCTGCGGGGACGCGAGCATTCTCTGGCTCGGATCTACGCCCAGGGGGTCGTGGTGAACGTCTTGAACCCGAAGACGGCACTGTTCTTCCTCGCCTTCCTGCCGCAGTTCATGGACGTGTCGAAGGGCTCCGTGCCGCTGCAGGCCGTGGTCCTGGGCGCCACGTTCATCGTGCTGGGGTTCGTCTCGGACGGGATGTACGCACTGGTCTCCGCCCGCGTCTCTCGCGCGCTCAGGGCGCGTCGCAGGGCCGGACCGGCGCGACCCTGGCTCCCCGGTCTGACCTTGATCGGCCTTGGCGTCGCGTCGGCGCTCACGGGCCGCCGCACCGTCGTCACGTAGCCCTGTCGGCGACCAGCGCTACCGTCTCGACGTGGCGACGGGACCCATCGGGCCGAGGGGTGAGGACGAGGCCGCCGATGCGTACCGCCGACGCGGCTATCGGATCGTGGCGCGCAACTGGCGCTGCCGGATCGGCGAGCTCGATCTGATCGTGGAGCGGCGAGGGGTGCTCGTCTTCTGCGAGGTGAAGTCCCGTCGCGGAGGCGCCTTCGGGGTGGGCTACGAGGCGGTCACGCGGCGCAAACAGACGAAGCTCCGGTCGCTTGCGGAGGCCTTCCTCCAGGCCACCGGTTCCCGGCCGCTGGCGATCCGGTTCGACGTTGCGAGCGTAGCCGTTCGAGGGGAGCGTTCAGCCGTCGAGCTCTTCGAGGATGCCTTCTGAGGCAGCCGTCAGGGTCTCGATCACGCGATCGGCGTCCTCGTCGGTCGAGAGGTAGTTGATCACCCCGGCGCGGAGCCATGTTCGGCCACGGAGCGTCGTCGTCGAGACCCAGCCGGTCCCCGAGACCTCGAGCGCCCGCTGCAGCCGCTTCTGGAGCTCATCCGTCCCGCCGTCGTCCAGTTCGGGCGGTGCGAGCCGCAGACACACCACGGCGAGCTCGGGCTCGATCACCTCGAAGCCGACCTGCCGAGCCCGGCGGGCGAGATGCTGCGCCAGTTCGACGTTGCGCTCGATCAGCTGCGCGAAGCCCTTGGACCCGAGGTGCTTCCACGAGAGCCAGAGCTTGAGTGCTCGGAACGGGCGGGTGCCCTCGAGCGAGTACTGGTACCAGTGCAACGGTTGCTCCTCCGGGCCCCAGACCGCGTAGTACTCGGGTTCGCGGTGGAACGTGCGGAGGAGATCCTCGCGACGCTTCACGAGCAGCCCCCCGAGGTCGTAGGGCTGGAACAGCCACTTGTGGGGATCGACGGTGAGCGAGTCGGCCCGCTCCAATCCCGGGAGCTTGTGCGCTTCGCGTGGCGACAGCCGGGCGGCGGCGCCGTACGCCGCATCGACGTGGAGCCACAGGTCTTCCCGTTCGGCGAGATCCGCGAGGGCCGGGACGTCGTCGATCGAGCCCGTGTTGGTCGAGCCGGCAACCGCGCAGATCGTGAGGGGCGTCAAGCCGGCGGCGCGGTCCTCGTCGATCGCGGCGGCGACGGATGAGGCCTGCAGTCGGAAGTCGGCGTCGGACGGGATGATCCGGAGTGTGCCCTCCGGGAAGCCCAGCAGATCGACGGATCGTTCGACCGAGAAGTGCGTCTGGTCGGAGGCGTAGACGCGGATCCCTTCCAGCGCGGCGCCCCGGGGACGTCCGCCGAGGAGCCTCGCGAGGTGGACGTCCCGGGCGACCGTGAGC
>DATFGG010000185.1:0-4033 GCA_035249665.1 Actinomycetota bacterium
CTACGCGAGTCCCGCGGTGCTCGCGGCGCTCGGATCGACGATGACGGACAAGTACGCCGAGGGCTATCCGGGTCGTCGCTACTACGGCGGATGCGAGTTCGTCGACGTCACCGAACAGCTCGCGATCGACCGGGCGAAGGAACTCTTCGACGCGGAGCACGCGAACGTCCAGCCGCACGCCGGCGCACAGGCCAACCTCGCCGTCTTCGGTGCGTTCCTCGAGCCGAACGATCCCGACTCGAAGGTCCTCGGGATGGAGCTCGCTCACGGCGGTCACCTCACGCACGGCTCGCCCGTGAACGTCTCGGGGATGTGGTTCCACTTCATCGGGTACCGCGTCGACGAGGACACCGAGCAGCTCGACATGGACGAGGTGCGGGATCTCGCGAAGGAGCATCGTCCGAAGATCATCCTCGCGGGCTACACGGCCTACCCGCGGGCGATCGACTTCGCCGCGTTCCGGACGATCGCCGACGAGGTGGGCGCGCTCCTGTGGGTCGACGCCTCCCACTTCATCGGCCTGGTCGCGGGCGGCGCCTATCCGTCACCCGTGCCGCACGCCGACGTCGTGACCTTCACCACGCACAAGGCGCTCCGAGGCCCTCGCGGGGCGATGATCGTCTGCAAGGAGGAGCACGCGAAGGCGATCGACAAGGCCGTTTTCCCGATGATGCAGGGCGGCCCGCTCGAGCACGTGATCGCCGCGAAAGCGGTCGCACTCAGGGAAGCGATGCAACCGGCCTTCCGCGACTACGCGCATCGCGTGGTCCGGGATGCGCGGGCGCTCGCCGCGGGCCTGGCCGACGAAGGTCTCCGCGTGATCTCCGGAGGGACCGACTCGCATCTGATCCTCGCGGACGTCCGCCCGGTCGGCACCGACGGCAAGACGGCCGAGGCCGTCTGCGACGAGGTCGGGATCGCGCTGAACAAGAACCAGATCCCATACGACCCCAACCCGCCCTCGTCGCCCTCCGGGATCCGTGTCGGCACACCGGGTCCGGCGACGCTCGGGATGGACGAGGCAGAGATGGGCGAGGTGGCGTCGATCATCGGCGACGTCCTGAAGCACCCGGACGACGGGTCCGTGAAGGAGAAGTCCGGGCAGCGCGTCCGGGACCTGATGGAGCGGTTCCCGCTCTACCCATGATGATCTGGCCATGATGTTCTGGCCATGATGTTCTGGCCGTGACGACCTTGCCGTGACGATCTTGCCGTGAGCGGGTCCGGCGGTTGCCGCGTGGCAAGGACCCCCGCACACTGGCCACCGTGGTCGCGTATCTGATCGTTTTCCTTGTCGCAGCGGGGACCACGTTCGCGCTGACGCCCCTGGTGCGACGCCTCGCCGTCCGGTTCGGCGCGATCGACGTGCCGTCGGAGCGGAAGCTCCACACGGTCCCCACGCCGACGATGGGCGGCCTCGCGATGTGGGCCGGGTTCCTCGTCGCGATCGGGGTTTCCCGACTCCTGCCGTTCTTCGAGCCGATGAACGCGACCGCCGTCGAACCCTTCGCGGCGGTCGTCACCTGCACGATGATGGTCGGCCTCGGCGCGATCGACGACCGGCGGGGCACCTCGGCGCTCGCGAAGCTCACGGCGCAGATCTTCATCGCAGGAGTATTGATCCTGCTCGGCGTCCAGCTCTTGTTCTTCCTCCTCCCGAGCGAGGGGCTGGCCGTGCTCGGGGCCGACGAGGCCGTGCCGCTCACGATCCTGTGGGTGCTGGCGGCGGCGAACGCGATCAATCTCGTGGACGGGTTGGACGGGCTCGCGGCCGGCATGGTGGCGATCGCCGCCGCGACGTTCTTCATCTACATGGTCCGCGGAGCCGACCTGTCCGAGTCGGCGTCGGTGGCCGCGCTCTTGTCCGCGATCACGGTCGGCGTCTGCCTGGGCTTCCTCCCCTGGAACTTCCATCCCGCGAAGATCTTCATGGGCGACACGGGGTCGATGCTCCTCGGGATGCTCGTCGCGGTCGCCACCATCTCGGGGGTCGGCCGGAACCCCTTCCCGCCGGAACGGGGAGACGTCGCGGTGATCGCGTTGCCGCTGCTCGTGCCGCTGCTGGTCCTCGCGATCCCGTTGCTGGACGTGGTCCTCGCGATCGTGCGGCGCACGCGGAAGGGGCTCGGGATCGCACACGCGGACAAGGAGCACATCTTCCATCACCTCTTGGACATCGGACACGGCCATCGAGGGGCGGTGCTGCTGATGTACCTGTGGTCGGCGCTCGTGTGCGGATCGGTGCTGGCGATCGGCGTGATCGACGGATGGTTGGTGGCCGGTGCGATCGTCGCGGGCGCTATCGTCCTCTTCCTCGTGACGGCGCTGCCTCGGCTCCTCGAGCGACGGCGCAACGGGGAAGCGAACGGGGAGGCCAACGAGGCGGGGGCCGCGGACCCCCCCGGGACATCCGAGGCCACCCTGCCGGCACCGGGCGCCACGACGACGCCCGCATCGGGCGCCGCTCCTGTCGATCCGAGCGCGTCGTGACGGACGCGATCGTCGGGTCGACATCCCGGTCCATGTGAATCCATTCACAAGCTCGTCGACATGGGCTCCGGAAACGGCCTCTGACCAGCGGAAACGCGTGATTCCGCGGTTTGACGGCACGTGAAGGAGCCGATTAGAGTGTCCGCCTCCGATGAGCGGATCCCGCAAGAGCGAGGCGTGGTCCGGGTCGGGTACGGGTTGGGGGATCGGGTGGTCGATCATCTCGACCCTCGCCGCGGGGATGCTCGTTCTCGGAGGCTTGGGGTTCGTGCTCGACCGACTCTTCGACACCGGCGCCGGTTTCACGGCGGTGGGGATCGTCCTCGGGGCGGCGTTCGGGATCTACATCGTGTATCTGCGGTACGGCAGGGGAGGCGAGTGACGACCACGGTTGAGCCGGAGCGCGAGCTGGTGCGCCGGCTCCTGCCGTTCTCCGTTCCCGCCCTCGCGCTCGCGGCCGGCGTGGGTGCCGTGCTCGGGGGATCGGGAGCCGCGTGGTCCGCCGCGATCGCGATCGTCGCCGTCGCCTTGAACTTCGTGGCCTACGCGAGCTCGGTGGCGTGGGCCGCGCACATCTCCCCGATGCTCGTCATGGCCGTGGGGCTCGGGGGCTACGTGGTGCGGGTCGCAGCCTTCACGGTGGCCCTCCTGCTCCTGAACCGACTCGCCTGGTTCTCTCCAGTGGCGTTCGTGTCCGCGTTCGCGCCTGCCACGATCGCGCTCCTCGCGCTGGAGATGCGACTGCTCGGCGGGCGGATGCAGGCCGACCTCTGGTACTTCCCCGAGAAGTCCTGGCCGGAGCGGACCTCGTGATCCCGGCTGTCCTCGCCGAACAGTTCCATCCGCCCTCGACGAAGGACTTCGTCTTCGACTGCTACTTCAGCGTCGATCTCTTCGGCATCGAGATCTGCTTCAACTTCATCATCGCCCTCGTCGTGGCGTCGGTGCTGGTCTACGTCCTCCTCTTCCTGCTCGCGTTCCGCAAGCCGCGCACGGTGCCGGGCAAACTGCAGGCCCTGATGGAGATGGGCCTCGAGTTCGTCCGGGAGCAGATCGCGCTGCCGATGCTCGGGCCGGCGGCGGACCGGTTCCTCCCGCTGCTGGTGACGTTCTTCTTCTTCATCTTCTTCATGAACATGTTCGAGGTCGCCCCGTGGGTGAACTTCTCGGCGAGCAGCCGTGTGGCGTTCCCGCTCGTCCTGGCGGTGATCGCCTGGGTCACGTACAACGCGGTAGGGGTCGCGAAACACGGGTTCTTCGGGTACCTGAGGTTCACGTGCATCATCCCGAGCGCGCCGGCGATCCTGCGCTACACGCTGCTGCTCGTGATCGAATTCGTCTCGAACATCGTGATCAGGCCGATCACGCTGACGATCCGTCTCGCGGCGAACTTCGTCGCCGGACACTTCCTGCTCGCGCTGGCGTTCCTCGGGACCGAGTTCTTCTTCCTGAACGGAGGACTGAGCTACCTGGGGCTCGTGGTGACCGCCCCGATCTCCGTGGCGCTCGTCGCGTTCGAGGTGTTCGTGGCGATCTTGCAGGC
>DATFGG010000186.1:0-3876 GCA_035249665.1 Actinomycetota bacterium
CTCGACCTCCTCCCAGACCACCGCGTCGGCGGGGGATCCCGGCGCGGCCCGCTCGGCCGCACGGGCGACGTCCGAGAGCGAGGCATCGACGCTCTCGATCGCGATGGACCCTCGATGATCGAGTCCGAGGTCACGCAGCCGCTGGAGGACCGTCGTGCCCTCCTCCCTGGCGACGTCACAGGAGATGACGTCGCCCTCCGGTTTGACCGCGCCGCCGGGCAGCCTCCAGAGGTTCGTCACCTCGGGCGCGGCTTCGAGGACCGCCATCACCGCGGGCACGAGATCGACCGGAGCAACCAGCCGCAGGTGCAGCACCGCCGCATCCTACGGATCAGGCCCCGGGCGGACCCGAGGACGTCAACCGGACCTGCGAGATCCTCGGTGCCTACTGGCCAAATGCCCCTGAGGGGTCTGGCAGCAAGCCGTTGAACGACGCCACGAAGTACCAGCCGGCCGGCGAGCTCGTCACGGGATCGTTCTAGGCACCCGCGACCCGGTAGAGGCGCCAGCGATCCGGGATGCCTTTCAGGTCGTGCTCCCCCGCGTCCTCGAACCTGAGATCGGAGCCCGCGACGAGATCCTTCACGGTCCGCGAGACGAGGATCTCGGAGGGACCGGCCTGTGACGCGATCCGAGCGCCGATCGACGCGGAGATGCCCGCGGCCTTGCCATCCACCAGCTCACACTCCCCCGTATGGAGGCCGGCTCGGACCTGGATCCCGAGCGTTTCTATCGCTCGCACGATCTCCCGTGCGCAGGCGACGGCCCTGGCCGGACCATCGAAGCGAGCGAAGAAGCCGTCTCCCGCGGTGTCCTGCTCCACGCCGCGGGATCGGCCCAGCAGGTCGCGGATCATCGCGTTGTGTCTCGCCACGAGATCCCGCCAGCCGCGGTCACCGAGTTCGGCCTGCTTGTCGGTCGAGCCGACGATATCCGTGAACAGGAGGGTCGCGAGGATCCGGTCGGGTTCCGGGGCGTGTTCGAGGGATGCGACGAAGCCTCGGACGAGCGACTGCGTGCGCTCGTGCGTTTCGTCATCGATCCAGGTGAAGTCTCCGCGCATACTCGGGAGCTCGGCGATCTGCGCGTTCGGGATCCGCGCCGCGAAATACTCGGCCGAGCCGTGATTCGGCGGAGCGTGCAGGATCAACGTCGGGACACGCACGGCGGTCAAGACATCCGCGACGTCCGCATCCATCAGCGATCGCACGTATGCGGCGGCCGCGCCGGGGCTCAGGCTTCGACGGATGTCGGTGACGAACCAGTCCTGGAACGAAGCGTCGTCAGCCATGGAAGGTGCCCGGGTTCGGAGCAGACGGAGGAAGTACTCGCGCGTACCCCAGTTGGCACGAACATCTGCCAGGCGCTCCCTCCACTCGCGGTCGGAGGGCGCCCAAGGGTAGTCCGGTGTGGCGAGCCCTTTCGCCTGAGGGTTGAGCAGGACGAGCCCCAGGGTTCGTTCTGGATAGGTGGCCGCGAACAAGGTCGTGATCTGGGTCCCCTCGAGACCGCTCCACAAGACCGCCTGCTCAGAGCCGGCTGCATCCATCACTGCGCGGATGTCGTCCATCCGGATCTCGAGCGTTGGGACTCCGGCGACCCTGTCGGACAGGCCCGTCCCACGTTTGTCGAGGGCGAGGAGGCGGCCATTCGCCGCCAGGTCGACGAGGTGCCGTATCAAAAGCGGCTGTTCCCACGACGAAAGGAGATCGCCCGTGAGTCCCCGAACGAACACGAGGTCGGGTCGGCCGTCGCCGATCGCCTGATACGCGATGCTGACGTCGCCGCTCTTCGCGTACTGGACCTCGGGGACATCCACGCTCGCGCCTCCATCGGCCATGCGTGATTATGCGGCCCGGAGAGGCATCCAACCCAGAGAGGCGCGGCCCGTTCCCTTCGACCTGCTTGCGGAGCCGTCCCTCGCCCGAGTGGACCCGTGTTCCTGATGGAGGGAGCCTCATCGACGAGTACCGCCTGTGGGTCTTCCCCCTCGTGCTCGGGCAGGGCAAGCGACTGTTCGCGGACGGCAAGATCCCCGCCGCGCTGCGGCTCGTCGACTCGAATGTCCCACCACCCGGGGTCGTGATGGCCACCTACGAGCCGGCCGGCGAGGTCGCCACCGGCTGGGTCAGCGCCGGGACCGCGTCATGGGACAGCGGTGTCGGCGGTCCCCACGAACATCCCGACGGATGGCTCTCAAGAGAGCCGATTCCCTTGACGATACGACAAGGGTTACAGCAAGATGGACAACAAGGACTTCCCGAAGGTCCGGAAGGCGGCGAAGCGGCAGGGATGGATCGTCGACGCGACCTCCGACGGCGAGATGTTCTACTCGCCGGATGGCCGGTCGAAGGCGCTCTGGCATCACACTCCGTCGGACCGCAACGCCCTGAAGGCCTTGGTCCGACAACTGAGGAAGGGTGGCTTCATCTGGCCACCGCCCAAAGGCAAGAGGTGATCGCGTGAACGAGGGACGCTACTTCGGGGTCTCGATCGAAACCTGGGGGGAGGGTCCGCACGCGATCGACGACGAGCGACTCGGAGCGCTGGCTTGGGCCCTCGACGAGCTCAGCGCTGCCAGTCCGGCCGTCGGCGCAGGAGGGCTCGCCGGAGGACCCGGGGCCACGTTCGGCGTCTACGTCGCCGACGAGCCCGCCGACCCGGCCTTCGTGTGGACCACCGTTGTTGAGCGAGCGATCACCGTATTCGAAGACGCGTGCTCGAAGGCGGGGGTCTCACACGGCGGCATCGCCCACGTCGAGATCCTCACAGAGGAGTACTTCGACCGAGAGATCGGCCAGGACCCCGAGACGTACCTCGGCGTGTCGGAGGTCGCGCGCGAGCTCGGTGTGTCACGGCAACGTGTCTTCGAACTGCGCCGGTCCGACGCGTTCCCGGCGCCGATCGCCGACCTCGCGGCGGGCCCCGTTTGGAAGGGCTCGTCCCTGCAGCGATTCATCGAGGGCTGGGAACGGCGGCCTGGACGTCCGAGGACACATCGCACCCCTGCAGCGAGCTGAACCCGACCGGCGGGGTCGGTCGAGGTGTCAGCCCTTCCGGGCCGACACCAGGTGGCCTCTGATCGGGAGCTCGACTCCGCCGCCCTCGACATCGAACGACCGGAGCGCATCGTGCGAGTCCTCGACGATCGATCGCATGACGTCCTCACTCAGCCGCTCGGCGAGCGGCGTGCTGTTCACCTCGGTCGTCACGAAAGCCTCGACCGAGGGGAAGCGCAAGATCGTGGTCTCGGTCCGAGTGCCTGAGACCGCGAGGCCGACGGACGCGAGCGCCTCCGTGAGCTCGTCGAGGTCGCCGCGGTTGAAGTACGTACTGAGGAGATCGAGCGCCTCGGGGCCCGCGTGGCGCGCGGCCACCTCGATGAACGGCGCGTAGGCCGGTTGCGACTCCCTTCGGTCCCAGACCTGGACGCCGACCGTGCCCCCTCCGGACGCGACGACGCGCGCCATCTCGCTCAGCGCCTTCGGCACGTCGGGGAAGAACATCAGCCCCGACTGACACAGCACCACGTCGAACGAGTCGTCGGGGAAGGGCAACTCGGCGGCGTCGCCCTGGCGCCATCCGATGTCCGGGCGCAGCCGACGTGCCACCGTGAGCATCGCGTCGTTCAGATCGAGACCGGTCACCGCCCCGGGCTCGCCCATCAGATCGGCTGCCGTGCGCGCGACGATCCCGGTCCCGCACGCGACGTCCAGCACGCGCTGGCCCGGCCGAACGCCCGCGTGCTCGACCAGGAAGCCGGCCCACTCGCGGAACAGGGCCGGCACGAACTGGGATTCGTACGCCTCGGCCGCCTCGATCGAGAGCTGGAACGTCTCGGATGTGCTCATCGGTGACCTCCCTCGCGGGTGGATC
>DATFGG010000187.1:0-6768 GCA_035249665.1 Actinomycetota bacterium
CGTCCATCCCGAGATGCGAGTGCACGGAGACGCCGCCGTCCGTTCGGACCAAGAGATGCTTGCCTCGCGCCCCCACCTCCCGGACGATCTGCCCCGACAGGTCGGTGGTCGCGAACCGCGGCACGCGGAGGTCGGTCGCGGTGAGCACGTGCCCCGCGAGCGCGTGGTGCATCCGCGCCGCCGTCGCGAATACTGTGTCGCCCTCAGCCATCCCGACGCGAACTCGAGGCGAGGGGCCCGCATCGTCAGCGCATATGCTCGCCCGATCGCCTCGAGTTCTCTGTCCGTTCACCTCCCCGACCTCGATCGGTCCCCCCTGGTGCGGTGATCCTCTACTCGATGGCGAGCCGAGTGCGCGGAAGGATGGGATCGATAGCGCCCCGCTGTGGGTTGCGGTGATCCGGGCCGTCCGCTACCTCGTCCGGAACACGTAGACCGCGTATTTGCGTGGATCCCCATCCGGGCGAGCGGGGTTGCCGTCGAGGACGTAGTACCGCCGATCGATCAGCTCGACGGCACGAGCGTCACCGACCCCATACGGACCGAGCTCGAGCACCCATCCGGCGACGAGCTCTTTCCTCGCCCATCGCACCCGACGGAGCTGCTCCGCGGTCGTCGTGACGAAGAGATTGGCGCCGTTCGGGCTGAAGCTCATACCGGTGATCCCCGAGAGGTTGGGGATGTTGAAGACACGGCCCGGGTCGTTCGCCGGGTACCGGTAGGAGCGAAGATCCCTCCCATCCCCCACGTAGATCATGTGATTGGCGGCGTTCCACGCGGCTGCCGTGTAGTTCGCGGATCTCGGCAGGGGCTGGAAGGACTCCACGCGGAGACGCCCGGCCCGGGTGCGCGTGAGCCGGAACGCGGTGGGTTTGACCGACGACGAGCAGCATGGCCCGGAGAAGACGTAGAGAGCGTCATGGGCACGGTCGTAGGCGATGCTCTCCAGATCACGAGTGCGGTCGATCCCTGCTCTGACGCCGCCGCCGAGCCGCCGTGCCGATGCGAGCTTCTTCTGGCCGATCACACGTTTCAGGGCGCCCGTGGAAGGGTTCACCTCGTAGATGCGCCGTCCGAAGTCATCCGCCAGCCAGAGTGAATGATCGCGCGGGACATAGGCGCTGCCCTCCGCGTCCTTCATGGAAACGGCCCTGTTCGCGAACGGTGTCGTTCGGATCAGTCTGACCAGACGCCACTGGGGAGCGGCGACGACCGCACCGGACGTGACGATCTCGTACGCCAGGGCGGTCGCGACAACGAGGCAGAGGGAGAGGCACGCGTGCCTGCCACGTCGAATTCTGACCACTGTGAGCAACACCTCGGATGACATCCGGCCGTGGGGTCCGCGCTGTCATTCCCCGATCGGGGGCCGTTCAAACGCGGCCACGACGCCGAGACGACGATCGCTGCTTGCTATGGTCCCTCGATGGGGGAGCGTGCGGTCATCGTAACCGGCGGGGCCGGGTTCGTCGGCTCCCATCTGTGCGACCGTCTCCTCGCCGAGGGTCACCGTGTCGTGGCGGTGGACGATCTGGTGACGGGCCGGACGGAGAACCTATCCGTCGCTTCCGGCCACGGGGATGCCTTCGGATTCTCGGAGACCGATATCCGGACACCTGGCCTGCTCGACGTGTTCGATCGCCATCGCCCAGACGTGGTGATGCACCTGGCTGCGCAGGCCGGCGTCCGACCGTCGCTCGAGGACCCGGACCACGATGCGAGCGTCAACGTCCTCGGAACTCTCAACGTGCTCCGCTGCGCCACCTCGGTCGGTTGTCGGAAGGTGGTATACGCCGCTTCCGGGGGAACGCTCTACGGAGAACCGGCATCGCTCCCGGTGCGCGAAAGCTCCGCCGACGGCGCGCATCCGGAATCGCCGTACGGGATCAGCAAGAAGGTCGTGCTCGACTACCTGCGCTTCTTCTCGCGCCATCGGAGTCTGCCGTTCGTGGCGTTGGCCCTCGGCAACGTCTACGGGCCGCGTCAGGATCCCAACGGCGAGGCCGGCGTGATCTCGATCTTCGCCTCGTCATTGCTGGCCGGGCGCTCGCCAACGATCTTCGGTGACGGCGAACAGACCCGCGACTACGTCTTCGTGGAGGACACCGTGGCCGCCTTCGTCGCCGCGATGGATCGGGCTTCGGGCGAGGTCGTCAACATCGGCACCGGCATCGAGACGTCGGTCAACGCCCTGTACACGATGCTCTGTGAGATCGTCGGCATCCCGGCGGCCCCGAGGTACGGACCCCAGCCGGAAGGGGAGCTCCGTCGCATCGCTCTCGACAACTCGCATGCTGCTTCCGTACTCGGATGGCGTCCGCGGACCGATCTGCCCGTCGGGCTGGCACGGACGGTCGAGCACCTCAGGGAGTCCTACTCCCCATCGGCCGACGTGACATCCGACTCGGACTCGGAGCGCTGAGCGGCGTTCACGATGTCATGCAGCTCGGCCGGCGTTGTTCCCGCGACCGTGGCGAGCACCTCGACGTCGCCGGCTCGAAGCGCGATCGTTTGGACATCGGGGCCGGCTCGCTGCACGAGCACCTGTTTGATGAAGCCGGCGATCAGCTCGCCCTCCGGTTCCCGGAGCGCCTCGAGCTTCGTGAGGTCGATCCTCGGCTCACCGTGCCCGTCGATGGTCCGGACGATCTCCTCGAGGAGGCGTCCCGGTTGCACATCCAGCAAGCGACAGAGCTCACAGAAGCGAACCACGGAGATCGTCCGCTCACCTCGCTCGTATCCCGCCAAGGACGTCGGCCGGAATCGCCCGGCGGACGAATCAGCGAGCTCTCTGAGGGTCATCCCTCGATCGAGTCGCGCGCGACGGATCGCACGCCCGATCTCCAAGGCCAGTTGTTCCATCGTCCTTCTTCCTCATCTGGCCATGGGGGTGGCGTTCGACGGAAACATCGTGCCTGATTTGGGGTGGGGTGGGTAGGCACGTGGGCCGTAGATTTTCTGCGATGCCTGGGTGATGCCGTCAACATGTCCCGTGAACCCGCTCCGCGCTTCTCGCTCGCTCGCGACCTCCAGCTGGCGACGAAGGCGGCCGGGACTCCCAGGATTTTCTCGCCCGGACGGGTTGCGCAGAACGCGCTCCGGGTTGTACGGTGCTTTCCCCGTAACCCGATTGGGCTACGCTGAACAGATGAGAGATACTGGTAATCCTCCCCCTTTTGGGGGACAATCTTCATACGCAACGACTAGCTTGTCAGGATGAGGGAAAGTAGAACAGGTTGCGGTCTTGACCGATCGGGCTCTGCGCAGCCGGTCGGCTCGTCGGGAAGGGATGGGACGCGTGATGGGGGGAGTTGATCGATCTCGTGATGGACGCGAGTCGAGCGTGATCGACAACTCGTCCTACGCGCTCGCATCGGCGAGTCGTTCGGAGGAAGCCGTCGCGCACGCGACCTCGTGGGTCCGCGAGATCCTTGATGGAGACGTCTCCGTGCAGATCGCCCGACTCGATGCGGCAGGCCGGCTCCGCTCGGTGTGGCGCGACGGAGAGAACAGCTCCGCGAGCGGTGGGCTCACGACTGCCCGCCGTATCGCTCTGCAGACGCGGGCGTATTCACACTTCGACTTCCCGCCGATCACTGGCGGGCGGCGAGCAGCGCTCTTCCCGCTCGTTTGCCGCGAGCGATCCTTGGGGCTCCTCGAGATCCAGGCGGATCGAGCTGCCCTCGAAGAGCGTTCCGGCCTGCTGGCAGCCATCGCCTGCCAGCTCGCGGGTGTGTTGGCCGGCCTCGACGAGCGGGACGGTTTGGCCCGGCAGGTAGGAACCTTGGAGGAGCTCGTCGACATCGCCCGAACTGTCCTCCGTGCCAGCGGACCCGAGGAAGGGCTCGCGATCGCTGCGAGCGCCCTCTCTCGTGATGTCCGGGCCCCGGTCGCGATCTGGTGGAGTCCTGATGATCGTGTGCGGACGCTCGCCTCGCTCTCCGGTGTGAACGCTGCCAAGACCGAAGTCGTCATGCGAGACCTCGGCGAGGTGCCACCGTCGGATCGGATGTCCGATGGAGAGCGCGCGGAACTCCGTCAACGGTTCGCGCGTGTGCTCGGGGTTCGGGGTGCGACGATCCGCGACGCGGCTGGCGCGCTCGTGCTCGTGGCGAGTCGCAGCCCGTTCGCGCAGCAGAGGATCGATATGATCGGATCGTTGCTGGAGGACAGCCTGCCGTTGTTGTGGGCGTCCGCTCGTGAAGCGAAGCGATCGTCGTATCTCGATGTCGGACTCGCATGGACAGCCCATGAGCTCAGGACACCGATCCTCGGCGTCAAGGCCGCGCTGGAAGGCGTCGTCGGGCGGAGCGATCCGGGAGATGAGTCCGTGCTCCGACGCTCGGTGAGCGAACTCGAGAAGCTCGCGCTGGACACCGAGGGGATCCTCGGGTGGGCAACCGGTCGACGCGAGCTGGAAACGTCCGTCGTCGATGTCTCCCGTCTGGTGGAGGAGGCGATCGCCAGCTATCGGGACATGCACGATGTGCAAGCAGCCATCGAGGTCGATACAGATCCGTCCGTCATGGCTTCCGTCGATCCCGTGCAATTGCGTGCAGCCGTCGTGAACCTCATCCGGAACGCGGCCCTCTATTCAGGTCCCGACTCGGTCGTGCGTGTGCACGTCGCGAGCGAGGGTACGGCCGTCCGGGTGTCCGTTCGCGATCAGGGGCCCGGCATCCCGCGCGAGGAGCGTGCCACCATCTTCGATCCGTTCGTCCGCGGGCAGGAGGGATCGAGGGTCCGGGACGGAAGCGGTCTCGGCCTGTTCATCACACGTCGCGTGGTCGAAGCACATGGTGGTCGGATCTGGTTCGATCCCCACGACGAGGGCTCCACGTTCCACGTGTTGCTGCCGGTGGATGGGAGGGAACTGCAACGGTCCGCATCCTGATCGTCGAGGATCACGTCCTGTTCGCCGAAGCGATCAGCTCCACGCTGCTCGAGGCGGGGATGGAGCCGGTGGGCCTGGCCACGAGCGGCACGGGCGCGCTCGAGTACCTCGAACGGGACAGGCCCGACGTGATCTTGCTCGACCTCGGCCTTCCCGATCGCAGCGGGCTGGCGGTCGGACGGGAGATCCTGGAGGACTGGCCGGAAGCGAAGCTCGTGGCTCTGACAGCTCTCGACGATCAGAAGACGGTCGAGGCAGCACAGGTCGCAGGGTTCTGCGGCTACCTGTCGAAGAACCTGCCGGTCAGCCGATTCGTGGCCTCGATCGAGGCCGTGGCGGCCGGGCAGACGGTCTTCCCGAATCGCGCGGCATCTCGACGCACGCACAGCCCTACGAACGACAGCGTTTGGCTGCTCGTGTCGCAGCTGACCGCCCGAGAGCGAGAGGTGCTCGAGCTCCTGGTCGAGGGCGCTGGCGGAGCGATGATCGCGCGTCGGCTCGGCATCAGCCGGAACACGGTCCGCACGCACGTCCAGAGCATCCTGACGAAGCTCCAGGTGCATTCCCGCCTCGAGGCGGCCACGCTGGCGGTGCGGCATCGTGTGGTCCCCATTCCATCCAACGTGGACGTGGACGTATCGGCGCCCTTCGACAGGGTCTGAAACACCCGTGGCGCAGGCTGTTTCCTCCTCGGCTCATGCAGACGACGTAGGCGGGGTACGTCGTCCGGTGCGTGCCCGAGGAGTGATCTCGCGGGTACGGTGCTCGCGTCAGGTCTGACCGAAGAGAGAGTGTGGGTTGAGCGAGCCTTCCGGGACGATCCGCGTGCTGTTGGCGGACCGGCACGCCCTCTTCCGTGAGGCCGTCCGGGCGGTCCTCGAAGGCGAGGACGAGATCCATGTCATCGGTGAGGCCAGCACCGGACCCGAGGCCGTCGCGGAATCGGAGCGAACGCTCCCGCACGTCGCGATCCTCGATGCGGACCTCCCGATGTCCAACAGCCCCCAGACCACGGCCGCGATCAAGGCGAACGCTCCGGACTGCCACGTCCTGGTGTTGAGCGCCCGGGAGGACTACCGGGGCCTCGTGGAGGTCCTGGATGCGGGCGCGAGTGGGTATCTCACCAGGGAGTCTCCTCTCGCGGATCTGATCCATGCGACCCGAGCGATCCATCGTGGCGACACGCTCGTTCCTCCGACGATGCTCGGCCCCCTGCTCACGGGACTCCTCCGACGGAAGCGAGACCACGACGAAGCGTTCGAGCGGATCACCCGATTGACCGTCCGAGAACGAGAGGTGCTGGCCCTCCTCGCCCAGGGGTCGGACAACGATTCGATCGCCCGAGCCTTGGTGATCAGTCCGCAGACGGCCCGGACGCACATCCAGAACATCCTGGGGAAGCTGGGTGTGCACTCGAGACTCGAAGCCGCCGCGTTCGTCACGCGCAGCGGGATGCTGCAGAACCTCGTCCGAGCGGAGGGTGTGAACGCCTGAACGTCAGGCTGGGGAGGAGAGCGTCTCGCCCTCCGCCGGCTCCGGCGCTCCGTCCCGGCGGATCCATCCGATCGTCTTGGAGAGGCCCTCGCGGAGGGGGATCTGCGGGCTCCACCCGAGCCGATCGCGCGCGAGTGAAGTATCAGGGCGTCGATTCTCGGGGTCGTCCACCGGACGTTCCGTGTAGACGATCGGAGACCGAGCGCCCGTGAGCGAGCGGATCAGCTCCGCGAGCTCCGCCATCGTCACCTCTTCCGTGCTGCCGAGATTCATGGGGCCGGTCAGGTCGGAGCGGAGGAAGCGCCAGATGCCTTCGACGAGATCGTCGACGTAGCAGAGCGAACGGGTCTGGGAGCCGTCTCCATGGACGGTGATCGGCT
>DATFGG010000188.1:0-2297 GCA_035249665.1 Actinomycetota bacterium
CGTCGAGCGGGGTTCGAGGGGAACCGGCGCTGACGGCCTGGGAGCCCAGGATGCCGGCGACCACGAGCGAGGCGATCGCGAGGAGCAGGGAGAGCCGGGAACGGGTCGACATCTTCATCAGATCCTCCGTGGGTGGGAGCGGGCGGGAGGCCCGCTCGTCCGGCTGAACGGGGGTTGGACGCCGGACTCCCGAGCGGGGTTCCCGTCCCGGATGCATGATGCGCATAGCCGGAAGATCGCGAACGGAGGTGTCCGTATGAGCACGATCCATCGGGTCGCTCCCGAGGAGAGGGTGGAGGGCCAACCCACACCCGGGATGACCAGGGAGCAGGCGGTCCAGACCGAAGGGATGTGGGCCGGCTTCGTCCGGACCGATCCCGGCATGGTCTCGGGCTGGCATCACCACGGGAGCTACGAGAGCTCGATCTACGTTTTGAGCGGGTCCCTCCGGATGGAGTTCGGGCGTGGCGGGACAGAGTCCTTCGATGCGGGCCCCGGGGACTTCGTCTTCGTCGGGAAGCAGCTCGTGCACCGAGAGAGCAATCCCTCGACCGAACCCGCCGCGATCGTGGTGGTTCGTGCGGGGGAAGGGGAACCGGTCGTCAACGTCGACGGCCCCGAGTAGGTCGACCCACTCCGTCGGAGGCCCCTCGTATACTCGCCGCGTGTGACCGTGCTAGGCGGGGAGCTAGCGGTGCCCTGTACCCGCGATCCGCTTCAGCGGGGCTGAATCCCCGCCCGAGGCCCGGGGGGTCCGGAGCGCCCCGGCACGGAGCGTCGAAGGTCGGGTCCCACGCGACGCCGGAACGCGAACCGGGTCAGGTCCGGAAGGAAGCAGCCCTAAGCGTGAGCCGGCGGGTGCCGTGGGTGAGCCCGGCTGGAGCTTCGTCGTCGGGTAGCGGCCGAGTCTCACGGTGTCGACGGTGGGTGCACGGTCACACCTTCGTGTGACGAGGGCCAGGGAGCGAGGGAGATGGCGGAGGACAGGCAGCATCAGGCGCTCTACCGGCGGTACCGGCCGCAGACTCCCGGAGAGGTCCTTGGCCAGGACCACGTGGTCCGCGCGTTGACCGGCGCCATCCGGGACGGCCGACTCCATCACGCGTTCCTGTTCTGCGGTCCTCGCGGGACCGGCAAGACGTCCACGGCGAGGATCCTCGCGAAGATGGTGAACTGCGCCACCGGTCCCACCGCCGAGCCCTGCGGGGGGTGCGACCAGTGCATCGCGATCCGGGAGGGCACGCATCTCGATGTGGTCGAGATCGACGCCGCGTCGCACGGGGGGGTCGAGGACGCGCGCGAGCTCCGGGAGAAGGCGCCCACGGCGCCGGTGCAGGGCCGCGAGAAGGTCTACATCATCGACGAGGCCCAGCGCCTCTCTCGCGAAGCGTTCGACGCGCTGCTCAAGGTGTTCGAAGAGCCTCCCCCCGGCGTTCGGTTCGTCCTCGCCACGACCGAGCCGCACAAGATGCCCGCCACGATCGTCGGACGGTGCCAGCGATTCGACTTCCGCCGGCACACGATGGAGGGACTCTCGGAGCTCCTGCAGAAGGTGGCCGCGTCGGAAGGCGTCACGCTCGACGACTCCGCAGCCCATGCGATCGCACGGCATGCCGAGGGGTCGGCGCGGGATGCGCTGTCGCTGCTCGACCAGGCCGGCGTGCTCGGCGGCCAGAAGGTCGACGATGCCGCGATCCAGGCGCTTCTCGGCGCTCCTCGGAGCGAGGTGCAGGTGGAGCTCGCGGACGCCGTAGCCGTCGGCGACGCCCGCACGACGTTCGAGGTCGTGAACCGGCTCGTCCAGGACGGGCAGGACCTCCGCAACGTCACCAACGAGACGCTCGGGCACTTCCGTGACCTCTTGCTCGTGAAGACGGCCCCGGGACAGGAGGACCTCCTCGACATCCCGGCCGATGGGTACGAAGGGCTCCGCATCCAGGCGGAGAAGTTCACGGCATCCGAGCTCGCCCGGGTCATCGAGCTGTTGCTCGCGGCGCAGAACGACATGCGATGGACGACGTCGCCGCGCCTCTCGCTCGAGCTGGCATTGGTGCGGGCGACGATCCCCGAGACGGACCCGTCGCCCGCAGGCACGCTGGCGAGGCTGGAGAGGCTGGAACGTCTCGCCAACCTCGAGCCAGGCTCGACTGTCCCCTCCGCGGACGCGGCGCCTGCGCCCACGCCCGCATCTCCCGCCCAGCCGGTGGAGGCGTCCGACTCGGCCGCCGCCGCAGCTCCGGAGCCCGAGGATGAGGCTCCGGCCGTCGAGGACCCTGCTGTGCGCATCCCCGCTCCCG
>DATFGG010000189.1:0-3229 GCA_035249665.1 Actinomycetota bacterium
AGGGCGGGGTCTTGGTCGACGAGGTCGGAGCGCAGCTGCACGGCGGCGAGCAGCCCGACGCCCCCGCGCACATCCTCGACGAGGTCGTGATCGGTCAGCTGCTTCAGCGCGTCGAGCAGCGCGCCCTCCATCGCCTTCGCCCGTGCGGGCAAGCCCTCGTGCTCGAGGATGTCGATGTTGACGAGTGCCGCTGCCGCGACCGCCGCATGGCCGCTGTACGTGTAGCCGTGGCGCCACATCCCCGCGCCCTCGGCCCAGAACGGCTCGGCCACCCCTGGTGAGGCGAGGACCGCGCCCAACGGTAGATATCCGCTCGAGATCCCCTTCGCACAGACGACGATGTCCGGTTCCAGCCCGAAGCGGGTGGAGGCGAACCAGTCCCCGCATCGGCCGAAGCCCGTGATGACCTCGTCCGCGACGAACAGGACGCCCGTGTCCCGGCACACCGCGCGGACGGCCTCGAGGTAACCATCCGGAGGTGGGAACACGCCGCCCGCCCCGATCACCGGCTCGCAGAAGAACGCCGCGACGTGCTCCGGCCCGATGTCGTCGATCGCCGCGCGCAGTGAGTCGGGATCGTCCCACGGCACCTCCAGAACGTCTTGGATCAGCGCGCCGTGTCCGGCGGCGTTCGCCGGGATGCCCGCGAGCGAGGTCCCGGCGGTGTGCATCCCGTGGTACGCCTTCTCCCGTCGGACGAGGATCGCACGATCGGGCTCGTCGAGGAGCTGCCAGTACCGCCGCGCCATCTTCGTCGCGGTGTCGATCGAGTCCGAGCCACCGCTCGTGAGGAACACCTTCGAGCCGGGGACCGGGGCGAGTCCCGCCACCCGGTCGGCGAGCTCGAGCGTCACCGGGACCACGATGTCGCCGAAGTTCGAGTAGGTCGGCAGCTTCGCCATCTGCGTCGTCGCAGCCTCGCCGATCTCGGCGCGGCCCCAGCCGACGTTGCAGTACCAGAGGGACGCCGTCGCATCGAGGTAGCGGGTGCCGTCGACGTCCCAGACGTAACAGCCGTCCCCACGGTCCAGGACGAGCTCGCCACCCGAGGCGATCGCGGCCATGTCGGCGAACGGATGCCAGTAGGACTGCGTCACGTCGGGGACGCTACCAGCAGCGACGCTCGCTTCCGAGGACCGTCGGTCGGAGCTATCCCGGTTCGTACGCGAGGTTCGGGGCGAGCCACCGCTCCGCTTCGGCGAGGGATTCGCCCTTGCGGCGCGCGTAGTCCTCGACCTGGTCCTTCGCGATCCGACCGACGTGGAAGTAGCGGGCGGCGGGATGTGCGAGGTACAAGCCGCTCACGCTCGCGGGGGGCATCATCGCGCACGAGGTCGTCAGGTCGATCCCGGTCTCCTCGGCGGCGTTCAAGAGCTCGAACAGGGTCCGCTTCTCGCTGTGGTCCGGGCAGGCCGGGTAGCCGAAGGCCGGCCGGGTGCCGCGGTAGCGCTCCTTGATCAGGTCCTCGCCGGAGAGCCGCTCGTCCGGCGCGTACCACTCGCGCCGCACCTGTTGGTGGAGATACTCCGCGAACGCCTCCGCGAGGCGATCCGCGAGCGCCTTGGTCACGATCGCCCGGTAGTCGTCGTGCTCCGCCTCGTACGCCTTCGCGAGATCGTCGGCACCGAAGCCTGCGGAGACGGCGAACGCGCCCACGTGATCTCGCACACCTGAGTCCAGAGGAGCGACGAGGTCGGCGATCGACTTGTTGGGCTCACCCTCGCCACGGTCGCCCTGCTGTCGGAGGCAATGGAAGACGTAGCCGCCCTCGGTCACGATGTCGTCGCCCTCGGCGCGCGCCGGGAAGTAGCCGTAGACGCCGCGCGCCTCGAGCAGCCGCTCGTTCACGATCCGGTCCAGCACCTCTTGCCCGACCTGGAACAGCTCGCGGGCGGTCTCGCCCATCTGCGGATGGTCCAGGATCTGTGGGTAGCTCCCCTTGAGCTCCCACGCCGTGAAGAAGAACGTCCAGTCGATGTACTCGCGGAGCGTCGCGAGGTCCGGCTCAACGGTCCGGGTTCCGACGAACGGCGGCGGGGGAGCGTCCTCTTGGCGCCAGTCCACCGTGAGTCGGTTCTCGAGGGCCTTCCGGTACGGCAGGAGCGGTTGTTTCTGTTTCTCCTCGTGGAGCTTCCTGAGCCGCTCCTGGTCCGTGCGGTTGTCGGCGTCCAGCTTCGCCTTCCGCGGCTCGTCGAGCAGCGCGCTCATCACCCCGACCACCCGGGACGCGTCCACGACGTGGACGACGGGCTCGGCGTAGACCGGGGCAATCTTGACGGCGGTGTGTTGCTTCGAGGTCGTCGCGCCTCCGATCAGGAGCGGGAGGTCGAGGCCGCGCCGCTGCATCTCCGTGGCCACGTTCACCATCTCGGTGAGCGAGGGGGTGATCAGCCCCGAGAGACCGATCACGTCCGCCTTCTCCCGCGCCGCCGTGTCCAGGATCGTCTCCGCGGGCGCCATCACGCCGAGGTCGACGACACGGTAGTTGTTGCAGCCGAGGACCACCCCGACGATGTTCTTGCCGATGTCGTGCACATCGCCCTTGACCGTGGCCGTCACGATCGTGCCCTGTGCGGACCCGACGAGGCCCAGGCGCTCCTTCTCCTCCTGCATGAAGGGCTCGAGGTAGGCGACCGCCTTCTTCATCGCGCGCGCCGACTTCACGACCTGCGGAAGGAACATCTTGCCCGCGCCGAAGAGGTCGCCCACGATCTGCATCCCGTCCATCAGCGGGCCCTCGATCACCTCGAGCGGCCGCTCGTAGCCCTGCCTCGCCTCCTCCGCGTCCTCCTCGATGAAGGCGTCGATCCCGTGGACGAGCGCGTGGGAGAGCCGCTCCTCGACCGAGCCATCCCGCCACGTCAGGTCCTGCTCGGTCCGCATCGCCTCGCCCGTGACCGTCTGCGCGAACGAGAGCATCCGTTCGGTCGCGTCGGACCGTCGGTTGAAGAGCAGGTCCTCCACGTGCTCGAGGAGGTCCTTCGGGATGTCGTCGTACACGGGGAGCTGTCCCGCGTTCACGATCGCCATGTCGAGCCCGGCCTGGCGTGCGTGATAGAGGAATGCCGAGTGCATCGCCTCGCGAACAACGTCGTTCCCGCGGAAGGCGAACGAAAGGTTCGAGACCCCGCCGGAGATCTTCACCCCGGGACACCGCCGCTTGATGACGCGGGTCGCGTCGATGAACGACTTCGCGTAGTCCGCGTGCTCGTCCATGCCGGTCGCGATC
>DATFGG010000190.1:0-4722 GCA_035249665.1 Actinomycetota bacterium
GCGATCTGCCCGGCGGGTCCGCCGAAGTTCACGAATCCGAGCCAGATCCAGAAGCGGGACGCCTCACGGAACGTGGGCACCGCGGGGTGGTGATCTGCCGTGGATCCCTCCGGGGGACGTGTCATCGCGACCGAGGGTACGCTCGGCAGCGCCGGAGAAGGACGCAAGCGAAGGAAAGGTACGGATGCAGCTGACTCCCACCGAAGAGGAGCGACTTCGGGTGTACACCGCCGCCCAGCTCGCGCGGTCCACACTCGCGAAGGGCCTGCGACTGAACGCGCCCGAGGCGGTGGCGCTCGTGTGCGACGAGATGCACGCGGCGGGCCGCGGCGGAGGCTCGTTCGAGGAAGTCGTTGCGGCCGGCCGCGACGCCGTGCGGCCCGACCAGGTCCTGGACGGCGTCGCCGCGATCGCAGCTGAGATCCGGGTGGAGGTCCTGCTCGAGGAGGGGACGCGCCTGTTCGTCCTCCGCGAGCCGTTCGGTCCGGCCGGGCCCGACGGCCCCGGCGCGATCCGGTTCGCCGACGGCGACGTCGAGCTCGCCCCCGGCCGGGAGCGGATCCACCTCTCGGTCACGAACCGCGGGGAACACCCGATCCGCGTCTCGTCGCACTTCCCCTTCTGGCGATCGAACGAGCACCTCACCTTCGACCGCGAGGCGGCCGACGGATTCCGGCTCGACCTGCCCGCGGGCGACTCCTTGCGGTGGGCGCCGGGCGAGACGCAAGAGGTTGACCTCGTCCGCTACGGAGGGGTGGGGGCTCCGCCGGGTGCCTGAGCGGTACTCGCGCCCCGAGCACGCGACGCGCCACGGTCCGACCGCCGGCGATCGCATCCGGCTGGGCGACACCGACCTCTGGATCCGGATCGAGCGTGACCTCACGGACCCGGCCGACCAGGCGCTCTGGGGCTACGCAAAGAACTGGCGCTCGGGGATGGTCCAGCACGACCGCGCGACCACTGACAGCGAGCTCGACACGATCGTCGCGAGCGCGGTCGTGCTGGACCCGCTCCTCGGCGTCCTGAAGGCGGACATCGGCATCAAGGATGGCCGGATCGCGGGGATCGGCAGGGCGGGCAACGCGGACATCACCGACGGCGTCGATCTGACGATCGGGCCGAACACGTGGCCGGTCCCCTGCCACGGTCTGATCGCCACGCCGGGCGCCGTCGATTCACATGTGCACCTGCTCTCCCCCAGGCTCGTCCCGGTCGCGCTCTCGGCCGGCGTCACCACGCTCATCACGGCGGGGTTCGAGGAACCCCCGTGGCGGATGCTCCGCACCCTCGAGGCTTTCGAGCTCCTCCCCGTGAACATCGGGCTCCAGCCGTCGGCCCGGACCGGGGTCCCCGGGCAGCTCGAGGTGGCGATCGAGGCGGGCGCAGTCGGACTCAAGATCCACGAGGACTGGGGCGCCTACCCAGAGGTGATCGACGAGGTGCTCCGGGTTGCGGACGCGCACGATGTCCAGGTCTGCCTGCACACGGACGGGCTCAACGAGTCGTGCGAGCTCGCGGACACGGTGGACGCGATCGCCGGTCGTGCGATCCACGCGTACCACGTCGAGGGCTCCGGTGGGGGCCACATCCCGGACCTGATCGGGATCGTCCGCGAGCCGAACGTCTTCTGCTCGTCGACCACACCGACGATCCCCTACGGCGCCGCGACCGCGGCCGAGCAGCAGGACATGAAGCTCATCGTGCACGAGGGCAACCCTGCGCTCCCCGACGATGTCGTGGCGGCTCGCGAGCTCGTCCATCCCGCGACGATGGAGGCCGAGGGGCCGCTGCACGACCTCGGTGCGATCTCGATCGTGAACTCGGACTCGCAGGGGATGGGTCGGATCGGCGAGACCGTGCGGCGGACGTTCCAGCTCGCGCATGCCATGAAGGTGGCGGCGGCGGCAACGCAGGAGGAGGGCGGGAGCGGCCGCGATGGTCTCGATGACAACGACCGGGTCCTGCGCTACCTGGCGAAGGTCACCGAGGAGCCGGCCCGCGTGCACGGCATCTCGGACGAGGTCGGCTCGCTCTCCCCCGGACGGATCGCCGACCTGGTCCTGTGGGAGGCGTCGCACTTCGGGGTCAAGCCGGTGATGGTGTTCAAAGGAGGGGTCGTCGCGTGGACCGCGATCGGCGAGGGCAACGCCAGCGTGCACGGCGCGCAGCCCACCCGGTACGGACCCGATTGGGGTGCCACGGGGCTGGCACCGGCGCGGGTCTCCACCACGTTCGTCTCGGCGGCAGCGATCGACGCGGGGATCGCCCGGACGCTCGGCACGCGACGACGGCTCGTGGCGGTCCGCGAGACCCGCGCGATCCGTCGCGACGGCCTCGCGCGGAACCGGACCGTCCCTCCGATCGAGGTCTCGGCCGTCGACGGAACGGTGACGCTCGACGGACGGGTGCTGCGGACCGATGCCGTGACGGGGGTGCGGTTGTCGCGGCGCTACCTGCTCGCCTGAACGATCAATCGCGGTTCCGCATCGCCTCGGCCGCCATCTCGAAGTAGTCCACGAGCGCCCGCTCGACCGGCTCCGGCGGCGCCATCGCCGTGACGGCCGCCCGCATGTGCACCAGCCAGCGGTCCCGCTCGGCGGGTCCCACCGCGAACGGGGCGTGCCGCATCCGCAACCGAGGGTGACCACGCTCCGCGTCGTACGTCGTGGGCCCGCCCCAGTACTGTGCGAGGAAGAGCGTCAGATGCCGCGTGGGCGGCGCGAGGTCGTCCGGATAGAGGGGCCGCAGGACGGGATCGCCTGCGACACCTTCGTAGAACCGCGCCACGAGCTGCTCGAAGAACGGCATGCCCCCGGCGGCATCGAACACGGTCGTCTCACTCAACACGGACGCGAAGTCTACGGACGGGCGGCACGTCGGGTGGGCGACCACGCCACCACGGCGCCACCTTCCAGCACGAACGTGGGATCGGCGGCGCGGAGATCCTGCACCCAGACCCCGGCCCGATCGCCGATCAGCCCCGTGAACGCGAACGCACCGCCATCCGGGGACCACGGCGTCATCGTTTGCGCGAACTGTCCGGAGAACGGGACGTAGTCCCGCAGGAAGGACGGGCTCGGGACGAACGCCGGGCCGACCGGCCGCGCCACGTCGCCGCCCCACACCAGCCATCGGTGGGCGCCGGCCTCGCCGCCCTCGTCCGGGGTCAGCAGCAGGAGCTGCTCGCCGTCCGGACTCCACTGGAACACGAACGTCGGCGTCGCCGAGACGACCTGCGAACGCGCCGTCGTCGTATCGACCACCTCCACCCCACCTGGTCCGGCGCCGTCGTCCACGCGGTACGCGATCCGCTCCCCGCGGGGATCTACGACGAACTCGATCGCGCCCTCGAACTCGACCAGCTCACGGACTCGGTCCCCGTCGCGCATCACCAGCGTTTGTCGATCCCGCTCGGCGGTGGCGTAGAACATCCGGCCGTCCGCGAGCCAGACAGGAGCCTGGAAGATGCCCGGCGCATCGCCCAGATCGCGCAACTCCCCTTCGAGATCCAATCGCCCGAGCGTCGCGTCACCGACGTGCACGAGCAGCTCCATGCCGCCAGGTGCCCAGGACAGGTAGAAAGGTCGTCCGACCCCGAGCGTCGTCGCGACAGGTTCCCCGATCGAGGAGCGTCCCGCGACGCCCATGCCCACACCGCCCTGGAAGTTCCCGAGGTAGGCGATGCGAGACGACGTCGGATCCCATTGCAGGAAGAACGCCCCCGTGTCCAGGGGGAACTCGGTGCGCCGCGACCCGTCCGGTTCGGTGCTGATGATGCGCGGGCGCGCGCCCTGATCCACGATCTCGAGCTCGGCCCATGCGACCGATCGCCCATCGGGAGACCAGACCGGATGACGCACCTCGACGGTCGCCCCATCCGGGTCGAACTCCGTCAGGCGACGGGGGTCCCGGCCGTCCGCACGGACGACGACCACGTTGCCGTCGTCCATCAGCACCAGCAGGCGATCTGCCCGGATCGGTCCCGGGTCGGGAGTGACAGCTGCCGAGCGGCTCGGCGCGGGCGTCCGGGAAGGCTGGGCCGAAGGCTGGGCCGACCTCCCTTGCGTGCAGGCGACGGTCAGCACCGCCACTCCGATCAGTCCGAGCGCACGACGCACCCTCACGGTACGAAGGGTACGGCGGAAGGGTTCGCCGAGGACCGTGCGATACTCGATCCATGCCTTCCGAGCTCACGCTTCGGTACCTCCGAGCCCTCGCCGACCTGCCGCACGACCGATCGGCGGCGCTCGCCTCGTTGGAGGCGTGCTTCCGGAACGGGGAGACTCCGGAGCCGCTCGATGGTCTGATGCGGGGCCGCGTCCTCACGACCACCGTCGGCTATGGCCTGGACCCGATCATGGTCGGACTCGCGCGTGTCTGGATGCCGTGGAAGGGAAAGACGTTCGACCCCGAGGCCAAGGAGGGACGCAACGCGTTCTCGACGTCCTTCCGTGTGGTCCAGCGGACCCTGTGGCCCAGCTATGACCTCGACTGGCCGATCGGCGATCGCCGGTACGCCACCTTCCCCTTCACCACGTGGGACGGACCCAGCGTCTACACCCCCGGAGGCGCTGACGTCCTCAAGATCGACTACGAGCATCCACAGAGCCCGTGGATCGTGCGAGACATCCTCGACGAACTCGTCCGGGTCGACGACCAGCTCTTCCTGGGTCAGGCGCTCCTCCGGGTCCGCGGACGGCTCCACCGGGTCGCCTGGTTCGA
>DATFGG010000191.1:0-2111 GCA_035249665.1 Actinomycetota bacterium
CATCGGGCGGAACCGCTTCCCGCCCGCCGCGAGGAGATAGTTCGCGGTCGCGGACAGCAGCTGGGAGTCGGCCTCTGCGAGCGCCTTGTGGAGCGCCTCCTCCACACGGTCGAGGCGCGTCCGGACCTCCGACTCCAGCACTGGGTCGGGCGCTTCCAGGCCCGGGATCACGCGCCGGCTCATCGTGGCACCCACACCTTTCTCCTCGTACTCAGGGCGGTCACCATCGCAGCACCGAGGCCTCCTCGATGATGCCCACGATCACGCCCGGGAACACGCCGAGGAGGAGCGTCACGGTTGCGGGGATCGCCAGGACGGCTCCCATCGCCGCGTTTCCGGCGCCGACCCCAGCCTCCTCCGTGAGCGTGGGCGCCGCGGCCTCCGGCTCCTGCATGTACATCAGCACGATCACCCGAAGATAGAAGAAGGCGGCCGCGACGCTCACCAGCACCCCGATCAGCGCCAGGACCCAGTAGCCGGCGTCGATCGCGGCGGAGAAGACGTTCACCTTGGCGATGAACCCCGCGGTGGGGGGGATGCCGGCGAGCGAGAGCAGGAAGAGGGTCATGAGGGCGGCCGCGATCGGGTTCGTGCGGGCGAGGCCGGTGTAGTCGCCGATCCGGGTCCGCTCCTCCCCGCGACCGGACACGACCATCACCGTACCGAACGCGCCCACGGTCATCGCCGCGTACGCCACGAGGTAGAACATCGCGGCGCGGATGCCCGCCGAACCCGCCGCCGTGAGCCCTGTGAGGATGAACCCGGCGTGCGCGATGCTCGAGTAGGCGAGCATCCGTTTCACGTTGGTCTGCGCGATCGCGAGGATGCTCCCGGTCACGACGGAGGCGGCGGCGAGCCCCCAGACGACCGGCGCCCAGTCCCACGCGAGCGCCTGGAACGCGACGTCCAGGACACGGATCAGCGCCCCGAACGCGGCGACCTTCGTCGCGGCCGACATGAACGCGGTGATGGGTGTGGGTGCCCCCTGGTACACGTCCGGCGTCCACATGTGGAACGGAGCCGCGGAGACCTTGAAGGCGAACCCCACCGCCAGCAACGCGAACCCGAGCACGGCGAGCGCCTGGTCCTCCCCCCTGCCGGTGAGGGCGAGCGCCATCGCCGCGATCTTGGTGGTTCCCGTCGCGCCGTAGGCCATGGCCACGCCGTAGAGGAAGAACGCCGAGCTGAACGCGCCGAGCAGGAAGTACTTCATCGCGGCCTCGTTCGCCGCCCGACGGCCGGTGAGCCCCGTGAGCACGTACAGCGCGAGCGAGAGGATCTCGAGGGCGAGAAACGTCAGGATCAGGTCCGCCGCCGCGACGATCAACGTCATCCCGGACGTCGCGAACAGCAGCAGGGGCGTGAACTCGCCTCGCTGCTCGTCGCCCGATGTCGCGAAGTACTGGTGGCCGAGGAGCAGGCCGAGCGCGGCCACGACGAGCAGGAGCAGCCGCGCGAGGACGGCGAAACGGTCCGTCGATACGGCGTCGGCCAGCACCGTGGCCGGCCCGTCCCAGTCCCAGAGCCAGAGGCTGGTCGCCCCGGCGAGGACCACGCCTACGAGGCCGATCGACACGTGCACGACCGCCTCGGCTCGCTTCGCCAACGCCTCGTAGAGGAGACCCGCCATCGCGAACACCACGAGGACGAGCTCGGGCAGCAACGGCTCGAAGACGAGCTCGGGCGTCGGGAGGACTGCCTGACCGATCACGGCGCGGTCGCCTCCTCGAGCGGAGCCTTGACGAGCGCCCGCTTCCGGACGCCGATGTCGGTCCGATCGCCGGGAGCGACTCGAGCGATCACGGCCTCGGTCGCCGGGTCGATGCGGTCCGTCAACAGCTTCGGCGCCACGCCGAAGACCAGGAGCAGCGCGAGCACCGGCGCCAGCACCACGACCTCGCGAAGGTTCACGTCGGGCAGGAGCCGGTGCTCCTCGCGGACCGGCCCGAAGGCCATCCGCTGGTACGACCAGAGGAGGTAGATCGCGGCGAGCACCACGGCGGTCGCCGCGAGGGCACCGAACCAGGTGCTCACGGCGAACGTGCCCACGATCACCAGGAACTCCCCGACGAACCCGTTCAGGCCGGGCAGTCCGGCGGAGGCGAACGCGG
>DATFGG010000192.1:0-2799 GCA_035249665.1 Actinomycetota bacterium
CCGAAGACGAACTCCGTGGATCCGCCCCCGATGTCGACCAGGAGGAACGGACCGCCGGCGGGATCGAGACCTCGGGTCCCCCCCAGGAACGAGAGCGCCGCCTCGCGTTCACCTTCGATCACCTCGGGCTCGATCCCCGTCACGTCGCGCACGCGTGAGAGGAAGCCTTCGCGATCGATCGCGTCGCGGACGGCCGAGGTGGCCCCGATCCGGACCTTCTCGGCGTGCAGTGCCTTCGCACGGCGTCGGAACCGCGCGATCGCGTCTGCTGCACGCGCGATCGCCACGGGCTCCAGCGTTCCCTTCTCGTCGACGCCCTTCCCCAGCCGCGTGATGACCATGTCGCGGCAGATCTCGACCGGCTCGCCGTCGCGAGGCTGCAGCACGAGGAGGCGTGTGGAGTTCGTGCCTTGGTCCACCGCCGCGACCCTCCCTCCCGGCTCCGGCGCGTGCAGGGGTTCCACGCGCGCTGCCGTCCACGCACCCACGGCGTCATCCCCGCCGGCGAGGTGATACGCGTAGTGCGCGTGGAGGCACTTGAGTCCGTGGCCGGTCCCACCGACCCCGCCCCACCGCTCGGCACCGGTCGCCATCCGGCCGCGCTCGGACGCGTACGCGGCATGCGCCTCCTCGATCCGCTCCGCGAGCTGGGGGTCGTCTGCGAGACGCCCGATCCATCCATCGGACTCGAGTCGCGACACCGACTTCACCGCGGTGGGGCAGGTCAACCAATAGATCGTGGGGAACGGATGTCCGTCGGCGTCGAGCGGACGGTTCCGGATCACGAGCGGATGACCGTCACTGCACCGCGCGATCACCGAGAAAGGGACGGTGGGTTCGCGGCCGAGCTGTTCGCGGACGGTGTCGAGATCGCTCGCCCGGAGCTCCTCGCTCACGGACTACTTGCGCTTGTGCTCGACCGCGCGCTTGTACTCGACCAGTCGCTCTTCCGACTGACGCATGAACTTCTTCAGCATCTGCTCGAACTCGGGGTCCGACCCACGCCGCGCGCGCGGCGGCGCCGGATCCTGCAGGGCCTTGATCGAGAGATCGATCTTGCCGTCCTCCTTGATGGCGACGACCTTCGCCTGGACGACATCTCCCTCGCGGAGGTGATCGTGGACGTCCTTGACGTAGTTCCGATCGACCTCCGAGATGTGCACGAGCCCGAGACGTCCGTCCTCGAGCTGGAGGAACGCCCCATACGGGGTGATGCGGGCCACGGTGCCGTCGATCACCGCGCCGACTTCGATCTCTGCGATGTGAGCGTTCCCTTCATCCATGCGCGCCGCGAGGCGCGACTCCTCGGTGCGCGTATCCCGCGCGATAGGGCGCCAGTGTGAGCGAAGCCGTCCGGACCGTCAATGGCCCACGCCGCGAACCCGCAGGTCACGGGGTGCGCTCCCCGGCCCCGCGGGTGGCTCGCTGCGCTACCGTCTGGCGATGCAGATCCGGCGTTTCGATGACGTCGCAGCCTTCCGGGAGGTCGCCACGCCGTATCTCGTGCGCGACGAGGCTCGGCACAACCTCATCCTCGGGATCTCCTCGACCCTCGTGCAGAAGCCCGACCTCCATCCGGTGTTCGACCTCTGGGTGGCCTCCGACGGGGATGAGGTGACCGGAGCGGCCTTGAGGACACCGCCGTTGAACCTGGTCCTCGCCCAGCCCGCGAACGATCCCACGCTCGATGCGCTCGTCGACCGGATGATCGCCGAAGGCCAAGACCTTCCCGGCGTCGTGGCCGCGAGCCCCGAGGTCGAGGCGTTCGTCGGTGCGTGGACGGCCGAGCACGACGTGGACGCGGCGATCGTCTTCCGGCACGGGATCTACGAGCTGCGCGAGGTGATGGACGTCCCCGCGGCCCCTGGCGGCGCGCGTCCGGTGACCCCCGAGGACCGCGAACAGGTCATCGCCTGGGCCCTCGCCTTCGCCGACGAGGTGCTCCCCGAGGAGACGGATCGCGAGCGCCACGTCCGGCTCGTCGATGCGCGACTGCGCGCCACCGGTGACGCGGGGCTCTGGCTCTGGGAGGACGGGGGAGGTCCGGTCTCGCTCTCCGGATACGGGGGATCGACGCCGAACGGCATCCGGATCGGACCGGTCTACACGCCACCGGAGCACCGGGGTCGGGGATACGCGACCAGCCTGGTCACGCAGCAGAGCCACTGGTTGCTCGGCGCGGGCCGCTCGCTGTGCTTCCTCTATACGGACCTCGACAACCCGACGTCGAACGCGCTCTACCGTCGCATCGGCTATCGGATGGTCGCGGAGGCGCGAGAGGTCCGGTTCGACGCCCGGGGTGCCGCGTAGGGCTCAGCACTCGGGCGGCGGAGCCGGTGCGCCTTCCTTCGGAACGACGACGAACGCGACTTCTCCCGGTCTGACCATCCCGAGGCACTGGCGCGCGAGCCGCTCGAGGAACGCGTCATCGCGGAGCTCGTCGGCCCGGGCACTGAGCGCCTGGTTCGTGCGCTCGAGCCCGGCCGCTTGGCGCTCCAGTCGAGCCACCTCGGCCGTCTGCTCGAAGTAGAGCCGAGCGGGCGCGATCGAGAGCACGAGCACGGCGATCACGAGCGTGCACAGGATGGTCGCGCGCGCCGTCAGGCGCACGCGACGGCGCCGCGGTCGTGGCCGGGTCGCGTCCCGGCCACGGAGGGGCCGGCCGGTCGCGACGGCAGGGGAAGGGGCCGCCGAAGGCATGGCCTAGCCGCCGCCCCCACCGAGCAGCTCCGCCCCCGCGTAGCGGGCGTCGTCGCCCAGCTGTTCCTCGATGCGGAGGAGCTGGTTGAACTTCGCGGT
>DATFGG010000193.1:0-2636 GCA_035249665.1 Actinomycetota bacterium
CGCGGCTGACATCGGTTCCGCGACCGGAGTAGCGTTGCGCGCGTGAAGGTCCAGAACGCCGTGATCCCCGTGGCGGGTCTCGGCACCCGGTTCCTGCCGGCGACGAAGGCGACCCCCAAGGAGATGCTGCCGGTCGTCGACACGCCCGCGATCCAGCTCGTCGTGGAGGAGGCCGTGCGGGCCGGGATCACCGACATCCTGATGGTGACCGGTCGGGGGAAACGATCGATCGAGGATCACTTCGACCGGTCGGCCGAGCTGGAGCACTTCCTCGAAGCGAAAGGCAAGTTCGACGAGCTGAAGCAGGTGCGCGCGATCGCGGAGCTGGCGTCGATCTACTACACGCGGCAGCGCGATCCGCTCGGCCTCGGCCACGCGATCGCCTGCGCCGAGACCCACGTCGGTGACAAGCCGTTCGTCGTGATGCTGCCCGATGATCTCGTCCGACCCAGGACCCCCTTGCTCGACCGGATGCTGAAGGTGCACGAACGCTACGGGCGGAGCGTGCTGGCGGCGATCGAGGTGGGTCGCGAAGAGGCCTCGCTCTACGGCATGATCGAGCCGGAGCACGTGGAGGAGGATCTCGTGCGGATCGTCTCCATCATCGAGAAGCCGGCGCCGGAGCGATCCCCGTCCACGCTCGCCGCGATCGGCCGTTACGTGTTCACGCCCCAGATCTTCGACGCGCTCCGCGAGACCCCTCCGGGTCACGGCGGGGAGATCCAGCTCACCGACGCGATCAACCTGCTCGCCCAGGAGCAGGCCGTGTACGCGTTGATGTTCGAGGGCCGGTTCGACGTGGGGAACAAGCTCGACTACCTGCGCGCGACGGTCGAGATCGCCATCGATCGCGACGACATCGGCCCGCAGTTCAAGGCCTACCTCGCGGAGCTGGCTCGGCGCGAGCGGCTCGGCTGAGTCGTCCGCCGGCGGTTCGCCTCCGGTGGGGCCCGCCTACACTGACCGACATGGCGGCCCAGCCCCACGACCACGATGCATCCGAGGGGCTGCTCTCCGTCGAGGAGGCCCGGGAGCGAGTGCTCGGTGCCATCCATCCACTCGCTCCGTTGCGTCTGCCGCTCACGGACGCGTACGGCTGCGTGGTGGCCGAGGACGTGGTCGCCACGCACGATCTCCCCGAGTTCGCGTCCTCCGCGATGGACGGGTTCGCGGTTCGAGCCGCCGACGTCGCCGGCGCGACGCCGTCGCAGCCTGCCGAGCTGAAGATCGTCGGCCGCGCGCTGATCGGCCACGAGCCCGAGGGAACCGTCGGCGCCGGTGAGGCGATGCACATCGCTACGGGCGCGCCGATCCCTGGGGGCGCCGATGTGGTCGTGCCGATCGAGAACGCGATGATCGACGGCGACGAGCTGGTCCGGTTGCTCGACGGGCCTGCAGCCGGCACGCACGTGCGGCCGCACGGGGAGGACGTCCGCGAAGGGGACGTCCTCGTGCCGGCCGGCAAGCGCCTCGGCGCTCCCGAGCTCGGACTGCTCGCCATCGCCGGCCATCCGACCCCGCTCGTGCACCCGCGGCCCCGGGTCGTCGTGCTGTCCACCGGCGACGAGCTGGTGTCTCCGACGGAGACCCCGGCGTTCGGGCAGGTGCGGGACGCGAACTCGGCGTTGATCTTCGGCGCGCTCCGTGAGATGGGCGCCATGCCGGTGATGGCGGGGATCGTGCGCGACGACGTCGAGTCGCTCCGCGAAACGATCTTCAGCTTCGAGATCCAGGCCGACGCGTTCGTATCGTCGGGCGGGGTCTCCGTGGGGGAGCGCGACGTGGTCAAGGCCGCCTTCTTCCGACGAGGCGATGTGGACTTCTACAAGGTGGCCATGCAACCCGGGATGCCGCAGGGGTTCGGCCACGTCGAGGGCAAGCCGTATTTCGGGCTGCCGGGCAATCCGGTCAGCGTGTTCGTGAGCCTCGAGGTGTTCCTCCGACCGGCGATCCTCAGGATGATGGGTCGGACGCACCTGTTCCGCCCCGAGGTGACGGCAACGCTGACCGAGGACGTCCGAGGCCCTCGGGGGAAGCTCCAGTACGCGCGGGTCGAGGTTCGCCGCGAGAGGGGCGGCTGGTCGGCCGCGCCGACGGGCGCACGGGGATCGAACCTGATCTCGACCGTCGCGCGGGCGAACGGATTGGCGATGATCCCCGCCGGCACCGACGTCGCACCCGCCGGATCGACCGTGAGGGTCATGCTGTTCCGGTCCTCGGAGGACTGAGGTGGTCGGCGGAGAGGGCTTCGAACGCGCGCGACTCCACGCGGAGCTGTCGGCCCGGATGGTCGAGGTCGGTGCGAAGGAGGTCACCGATCGTGAGGCCGAGGCCGAATGCGTGGTCACGATGACCCCGGAGGCCTGCGCTCAGCTCGTCGCGGGGACGCCCAAGGGCGATCCGATCGAAGCCGCGCGGATCGCGGGACTCATGGGCGTCAAGCGAACCCCCGACCTCTTGCCCTTCTGTCACCCGATCGCGGTGACCGGTGCCGAGGTACGGGTGGAGCCCGACCAGGAGTCCGGCACGATCCGGGTGTGGACGCGGGTGCGGGCGCGGGATCGGACGGGCGTGGAGATGGAGTCCCTCACGGCGGCCGCCGTGGCCGCCCTCAGCCTGTACGACACCGCGAAGGC
>DATFGG010000194.1:0-2111 GCA_035249665.1 Actinomycetota bacterium
GAGCGGCGCCAGGATCATCGTGACCTCCCCGAACTCGTCCGTGTCGACGACAACTCGCTCCGTCCCAGGGTTCGGCCCGGGCTGACCCGCCGCGACCGCTGCACCGATCGCCTCATCCGACGCCTGGGCCTGGAGGCGCTCCAGCTCGGCGCCGACGGCCTCGTCTCGCGTGGCCATCCCGTCGCCACCGGCCTCGTTCATCGACCGAGTGGGAGTGAACCCCTCCGGACACGAGCCACTGCCGTCCTCGTCGGAGCCCGAGCACGAGAGCGCCCCGATCGCGATGACCAGCGAGACGGACAGCCGCGCGAACAGCTTGGACGACCTCGCTGCCGTCATGGCGTGACCGTACCGGGTCCCAATCTCGACGTGTGGGATGCTCTCCCGCATGCCCGCCCCGAGCAAGCGCACGCAGGTCCACCGTCACCCCGAGCGGGGCGACTACGACCGCGCCACGATCGACCAGATCCTGGACGAGGCGCTGATCTGTCACGTCGCCTTCAACGACGGCGAGGGCGCCCCTCGGTGTCTCCCCACGATCCACGCCCGCGTCGGCGACACGATCTACCTGCACGGTTCCACCGCCGCGCGCGCGTGGAAGGCCCTCCGCGCAGGCGCCGAGGTCTGCATCGCGGTCACGATCGTCGACGGCCTCGTGATGGCGCGGAGCGCCTTCAACCATTCGATGAACTACCGATCCGTCGTGGTCTTCGGGACAGCGCGCGAGGTCACCGACGAGGACGAGCTCCATACGGCCGCGGCGGCGATCACCTCGCATGTCGCCCCCGGCCGCGAAGATGAGGCCAGGATGCCCACGGCCGCTGAGTACCGACAGACCCTCCTCCTCGCGGTCCCGATCGAGGAAGCATCGGCAAAGGTCCGCACCGGTCCGCCGAAGGACGACGAGGAGGACATGGAGCTCCCGATCTGGGCCGGTGTGCTCCCGCTCCACACGCGACCCGGGGAGCCGGAAGCGGATCCTCAGCTCAGCGGGGACCTCGACGTTCCTCCCTCCATCTCCGGGTATCACCGACCCGGGCAGTGAGCTCACCCGTCGAGCGGGGTCCACGGCTCCGCGACAGCTTCCGCGCGATGCCGCGCACGGCGTGGATCCTGTTCGCGGGCACGTTCGTGCTCCGGCTCGGGAGTTTCGTCTTCCCGTTCCTCGCGCTGTACCTGACGAAGAACGGCCTCTCGGTGACCGAGGCCGGTCTGGCGATAACCGGCTACGGGATCGGGGCGATGCTCGCACAGTTCTCCGGCGGCTTGCTCACGGACCGGATCGGCCGCCGGAACGCGATCGCGATCTCGATGATTACCTCGGCCGCGCTGGTCTTGCTCCTCCTCGAGGCACGATCGCTTCCCGCGGTGCTCACGATCGTCGTCGTCTACTCGTTCTTCGCCGAGCTCCACCGTCCCGCGTCGGGTGCCCTGATCGCCGACCTCATCCCTCCGGAGCACCGCGTCGCCGCGTACGCGTTCAACCGGCTGTTGTTCAACCTCTCGTTCGCGATCGGCCTCGCGATCGGGGGGCTCCTCGCCGAGGAGCACTTCCGGGAGTTGTTCATCGCCGACGCCGCGACCTCGGTCGCCTTCGGCGTGCTCTCACTCGTCGCGCTCCCCCACGGCACTCGCTCCACGAAGGAACAGGACCGGGAGATCGGAGGCGCGCGGGCCGCGATGCTCGCCGACAAGGGCTTCTTGCTGGTCCTCGGCGCCATCCTGGCGGGCGGGCTCGTCTACGCGCAGGGCTACTCGACGTTCCCGCTCTGGGTCCGCGACCTCGGCTTCCCCGAACGTGTCTACGGCTTCCTTCAGGGAGGGAACGGCCTGCTGGTCGCGGTCTTCGAGCTCGGCGTGACCGCGATCGCGATGCGGCACCCCCGGATCAGGATGATCGCCCTCGGCGTGCTCCTCACCGGGCTCGGCTACGGAGCGTTCGGCATCTTCGAGACGGGGATCGGGCTGGCCGGCGCGGTCGTCGTGTGGACCTTCGGCGAGATGTTCGGGTCTCCGAGCACCGCGGCGTTCATCGCCGACCGGGCGCCGGCGCACCTCCGGGGCCGGTACCAGAGCAGCCTCGGGCTCACGTACTCGCTCGCCTTCACGAT
>DATFGG010000195.1:0-4160 GCA_035249665.1 Actinomycetota bacterium
CCGCCGAGTCGGCGACCGGCGCCGGCGGCCAGCAGGATCACGATCGCCGCATCGGGCTCCACGGTCGCAGCATCGCAGACCGAGACGGTCAGGCGTCGGCGCCCGCCGTCGCGGGCGAATCACCCGAGAGGGCGGCGAAGATCATGCGCCCGGTGGTCGTCTGGATCACATTGGTCACCCGGACCTCAACCTGGGAGCCGATGCGCGTCGCGGCCTGCTCGACGACGACCATCGTGCCGTCGTCGAGGTACGCGACGGCCTGACCGTGCTCGCGCCCTTCCTTGACGACGCGGACGGCGAGCTCGTCGCCGGCCGTGTAGGGAACCCGGAAGCGCGAAGCCAGCGCGTTGATCTGTGCCACCGGCACGCGGAGGGCCTCGGCGACCTTCGCCAGGTTGTGATCCACGGTGATCAGCTGGGCACCGCGCTCTCGGGCCAGCCGCACGAGCGCGGCATCGACGTCCATCACCCCGAGCTCCTCCACGAGCTGGAACTGAAGGGTCGGCGCCTTCTGGAGTTCCACGAGCATGTCGAGTCCACGACGACCGCGCGCTCGACGATGAGGGTCCGAGGAGTCGGAGATCGCCTGGAGCTCGCGAAGGACGCCTTCGTGCAACAGCACCGTCCCCGCCACGAACCCCGTGGCCACGAGATCGGCGACGCGGCCGTCGATCAACGCGCTCGTGTCGAGCACGTGAAGGTCGCCTCTCGTGACGCCGGCGGCACGCGGCTTGACGCCGACGAGGCTGAAGATGTCCTCGTACTTGGACTGCCCCAGCCGGTAGCCGAGCGTCCCGAAGGCGAGGTACAGGAAGACGATGGCCGGCCACGACGCGGAGGCGGGCAGGAACAGGAGGGGGATCATCATCAGCCCGGCCACCAGCAGTCCCACGACCAGTCCGACCACACCGCCCGCGAGGACCGCGGGAGGCTTCCTGCCGAGCTCGGCCTCGAGGCCGTGGACCGCGCGGAGGGTGAGGCGTCCGAAGACGCCCCCGATCACGTAGCCCACGCCGGCTCCGAGGAAGACGAACAGCAGGGCGCGGCTCGTGCTGGTGGTGCGAGAGGCCTCACCGAGCCGAGCACCGACGGTGGCGCTGAGCGCCACGAAGATCATCCGGACGCCGCCGGCCACGCGGCCGCGAAGGGCGTCGCCTCGCCCGTGCTCGTTTTCCGTCACGACGCTCACCCCGCCTCGGGAAGCTCGATCGAGGCCGGTCCGGCCCCTCACAGGGTCATCGGCGCATCCGGCACCGCTCCTGAGCCGGAACGGAAGGCGTGAGGTTCGGGGTCAGGCCTCGGCGGCCATCTTCACGCCGTGGGCCCCGTCGAGGACCTCGTCGATCATGAGCTCGGCGTCCTCCTCGGACTTGCCCGCCGCATGGGACAGCTCCGAGATCAGGATCTGCCGTGCCTTGTGGATCATGCGCTTCTCCCCGGCGGAGAGCCCCTTCTCGCGATCCCTGATCGAGAGGTTCCGGAGCACCTCGGCGACCTCGAACGGGTCACCCGAGTGCAGCTTCTCGAGGTTGTTCTTGAAGCGCCTGCTCCAGTTGGCGGCGGAGATGGTCTCGGCCTCCGTGAGGACCTTGAGGATCTTCTTGACCTGAGGCTTGCTGATGACGGGCCGGAGCCCGACCTGCTCGGCCGAGTCGACCGGGACCGACAGCGTCAGGTCCCCGTACACGACCCGGAGGACCAGGTACTTCCGCTTCTCGCCCAGGAACTCCTTGTCCTTCAGCTCTTCGATGACGGCCGCCCCGTGCTCGGGGTGGACGACGGTGTCTCCTTTGCGGAACGCGGACAAGTGGGTCTCCCTTCGCGCGAGGTGCGTCCGGCCGGAGCCTGGCCGGGCGAGGATAGAAGGGTAACACGGAACGTCCTTCTCCGCAACCCAAAACCGCAGGTCAGAGGCACTTTCCTGCATGTTCCGGCGAGCGACGGAGCGATCGCTCGACCGTTCAGGATGCTCGTCGCCGCGTTGCCGCGGCACCGTCGTGCGTCCACGACAGCGCCTCGGACACGTGTCGCACGGGGGTCAGGAGCGGATGCCGCTGCGTCTCGGGACCGGGCGCCCCGAAGACCCGTGAGCAGCCTGCCGCCTCGGCCGCGGCGAGCCGTTGCGGCATGCCGGAGACCTGTCGCACGAGCCCCGTGAGCGAGACCTCCCCCACGAACGCGGCCCCTTCGGGCGCGGGTGCCCCCGTCACCGCCGAGGCGAGGGCGGCCGCGACGGCGAGGTCGGCGGCCGGATCGTCGACCCGGAGCCCACCCGACGTGGCTCCGAAGAGCTCCGCCCGACCGAGCCGGTAGCCGGCGGCCCGAGCCAGCACGGCCGCCATCAGCTGGAAACGCCGGGCGTCCAGACCCGTCGTCTGACGGCGGGCCGGCCCATCGACCGACCCCATCAGTGCCTGGACCTCGACCGCCAGGGCCCTCCTGCCCGCCATGGGGAGCGCGATGGCCGCGCCGGGAACCCCGACCCCTTCGAGCAGGAGACCTGTGGGATCGATCTCGCGGAGCCCGTCCGGGGCCATGTCGAACCACGCGGACTCGCCCTCGGCGCCGAACCGGTTCTTCCCGCCCGAAAGCACCCGCGAACCGGACCGGGCGTCGCCCTCGAACAAGAGCACGACGTCGACCGCGTGCTCGAGCGCACGGGGCCCGGCGAGGTCGCCGTCCTTGGTGACGTGGCCGGTCATGATGATCGCGATCCCCTCCTCCTTGGCCATCCCGACGAGGGCATCCGTGCAGTTCCGCACCTGCGCCACGCCGCCCGGCATCTGAGGAGCGGACGGATCGCGAACCGATTGGATCGAGTCCACCGCGAGGAGGAACGGGTCACGCTCCCGGGCGGTCGCCAGCACGGCGCGCAGGTCACGGCCCGGCGCGAAGGCGACCGCATCCCCCGCCACACCGAGCCGGCGCGACCGCGCGGCGATCTGGCCGTGGGACTCCTCACCGGAGACGAGCAGGCATCCGCGACCGTCCCCGGCGAGGCGCGAGAGCAGCTGGAGCAGCAGCGTGGACTTCCCGATCCCAGGCTCCCCCGCGAGGAGGATCACCGAGGCGGGGACCAGCCCGCCACCGAGCACCCGGTCGAGCCCCGTGATCCGGGTGGACACGCGGGGTTCGACGGCTGCGGTGCCTCCCAGCATGAGGACAGGCCCACCGGGCCCTGGGGAGCCTCCGAGCGCGCCCTCGATCGTCCCCCACGCGCCGCACCCGGGGCACCGACCGACCCACTGCGCAACCTGTTGCCGGCACTCGGAGCACGCGAAGACGGTCCGGGGCCGTGGCATGGAGCGGACGCTAGCCGGGAGGTCTGACACCCACGTCGGAGCGGTGTCGGCGACGGCGGCTACCTTCCTCTGATTAGGACCATCGGCGGGGATCCGCGCTTGACGGTGTGAGATCTGACCCCGCAGCTACGAGTGGCGCCACACATGCCGATAGATGTCATTGACGAGAGATGTCGTTGGCGACGAAGGAGGCACGGTCGTGGAGGTCGTATCGATCGGCGGCGGAGATCCCGGAGGGGACCAAGATCCCGACGGATCCGTCCTCGGGCCGGCTGAGAGGCTCGCGGAGTCGATCGAGGACCCCGCCGACCCGCCCGAGCTCCCCCTCGTCCTCGTGACCTGGCGTGACGCATGGTTCGACTTCGAGGAGCCGGACCCCGAGGACGTCCGGGCCGACTACCTGGTCAACACCGTCGGATACCTGGTGCGGCGCGGCCCACGCTTCCTGTCGGTGGCCCAGGAGCTGCTTCCCGACGGCGACGGGTTCCGCGCGGTGACGCACATCCCCGTCGCGGTCGTCGAGACCATCGCGTCCCTCCGCGACTCCGACGGGGCCGGGATGGACGACGTGCTCGCCCTGTGAGGGCGTATACTCGGCCGGCTCGGTGCGATCGGCGCACCATGTGTCACGTGACACCGAAGGAGGGATGCGCAATGAGTGCCCACACGGTCACCGTCAGCACGCAGCGTCCCTCCGCCCTCCGCTGAGCCGCTCGGCTCTCACGCGGTAGCTCCCGAAGGACGCGGCGTCGCCCATGTCCGCAACCCTGCGATCGCCAACGTCCCGCCGAAGGGGGCACCCGCGTTGCACGACGAAGTCCTCGAGCACTTCCTCGACGAAGGGCTCATCGAACGGGT
>DATFGG010000196.1:0-15005 GCA_035249665.1 Actinomycetota bacterium
GGCTGGGGGCCGCACGGTCGCGGTCCTGGGCTCGGGCATCGACGTCGCCTATCCCGCGAGCAGCCGAGAGCTCCTCGGCACGATCGCCCGAAGCGGAGCGATCGTGAGCGAATACCCGCCCGGTGTCCCGGCCGGTCCCCGCCACTTCCCGGCGCGGAACCGGATCGTGGTCGCCCTCGCGAGAGCCCTGGTGGTCGTGGAGGGCGAGGCCAGGAGCGGCTCGCGGATCTCGGTCGACCATGCCCTCGAATTGGGACGGGACATCTTCGCCGTGCCGGGGCCCGTTACGAGTCCACTCGCAGAGACCCCGCTCGAGATGATCCGGGATGGCGCGACGCTGATCCGCGGTGCCGACGACCTCCTGGACGATCTGGGCGTCGACCGGGAGCTGGCGCCCCCCGCGCCGCCCGACCTCGACGGCTCCGAGGAACGCGTCTGGAACGCCCTCGCCGGCCGTCTGCTCGCCGACGCCGTTGCCCGCCGGGCCCGGATGTCCGTGCCGGACGCGATCACGACCCTCGTCCGGCTCGAGCTGCGGGGTCTGGTGGCGAGCTCTGGGGGCCGATTCGAGCGACGCCATCGAGCCACCACGCAGGTCGCAGGCGCGGAACCATCCCCCCCTTGACGGTGGGCCTTCCGACCGACAGGGTGACCGCCGCACCCCCCGTGTGGGGGCTTGCGTCGCACCCTTCCGGTTGATAGACAGGCAGCGACCCCGGGAGCGTGCATGCCCGAAGGACTTCCCCCAACCGAGTTCGCCCTGCTCAGCGACTTCGAGGACCATCTGGCCCTCGAACGCCGGTTGTCCCCGAATACGATCGCTGCCTACCGGGGCGATCTGGAGCAGCTGGCCAGGTTCCTCACCCGGAACCGCACGTCCCTGGGCGGCGCCTCGTACCCGATCCTGCGCCGGTTCCTCGCGCAACAGCACACGCTCGGGTATGCGCGAGCGACGATCGCGCGCCGCGTCGGAGCTATCAAGACGTTCTATCGATGGACCCTCTCAGCGGAGCGGGTCCCGGTCGATCCGTCCCTGCTCCTCGGCCGCCCGAAGGTCGTGAATCGCCTCCCCACCGTCCTCCGGCCGAACGAGGCCGAGGTCCTCGCGGAGGCGCCGCCGGTCGACGGGGACGGGGATCCGCTGGAGCACGCCGTGGCCCTCCGGGATCGGGCAGCCCTCGAGCTCCTCTACGGCTCCGGCCTGCGGGTGGGAGAGGTCGCGAGCCTCACCGTCGACCGGATCGACGTGCATCGAGGCCGCGTGCTCGTGCTGGGCAAGGGCTCGAAGGAGCGAGACGTCCCCATCTCTGAATATGCGGCCGACGCCCTGCGCGACTACCTGGAGACCGGACGGTCCCAGATGGCTTCCCGGGGATCGCGTCAGCTCTTCTTCAACCGGCGTGGGAAACCCTTCAGTGAGCGCGACATCCGTTCGATGGTTCAACGGTATGGCGCTACGCTGCTGCCCGGGAGGCGTGTCACCCCACACACGCTCCGGCATTCGTTCGCCACGCATCTGCTGGAAGGAGGGGCCGACATCAGAGCCGTGCAGGAACTGCTCGGGCACGCGAGCGTCGCGACGACGCAGCGCTACACGCACGTCTCGCGTCGCCGGCTCTTCGATGCCTACGAGCGCGCGCACCCGAGGGCCTGAGATGGCGACGGCGAAGAAGGTGGCCACGAAGCCGGCGGCCCGTGCCCGGAAGACGGCTGCCAAGAACGTGCGGGCCAAGACGGTCACGCTCCCCGCGGTCGTCGACGACGAGTTGGCGATCCGTTGGGACGTCTTCAAGCGGACGGCCGACGGTGACGCACGGGAGAAACTGATCCTGCACTACGCGCCGCTCGTGAAGTACGTCGCGAGCCGCGTCGCCAGCGGGCTGCCCTCGAGCGTCGACCAGCACGACCTCGTGAGCTACGGGATGTTCGGGTTGATCGACGCCCTCGAGAAGTTCGAGCCGGGCCGGGGCAACAAGTTCGAGACATACGCGATCCCACGGATCAAGGGCGCGATCATCGACGAGCTGCGCGCGATGGACTGGGTTCCCCGGTCCGTCCGCTTCAAGGCTCGGGAGCTGGAGAAGGCACAGGCGGATCTCGAGGCGATGCTCAAGCGCCAGCCGACCGAGGAGGAACTGGCCGACCGGCTCGGCATGAATCGTCGCGAACTCCATGAGATGGTGTCGCAGATCTCCTTCGTCTCCGTGCTCGCTCTGGACGAGGTCGTGAGCGCCGGCAGCGACCGCGGAGAGTCGGTCGCGCTGATCGACACCCTCGCCGACAAGGGGATCGATCCGACGTGGGGCGTGGAGAGTCAGGAAACCCGCGGGATGCTGGCCGCTGCGATCAACTCCCTCTCCGAGCGTGAGAAGATCGTCGTGACGCTCTACTACTTCGAGGGCCTGACGCTCGCCGAGATCGGGGAGATCTTGGGCGTGACCGAGTCGCGTGTGTGCCAGATCCACACGAAAGCTGTCGGCGGGCTCCGCGGCCAACTCTCCGAGTTCGACTGACTCCGGTTCCGTGTGACGCGCTTCACAGCGCGCGGTGGCCTGACCTCTTAGCGTCCTGCGCGTGAGGAAGCTTGCCCTTTGGTGCGCGGTGTGGATTGCGGTGTTCGTCTGCGCCGTGCCTGCGCCGGTGCGCGCTTCAGGGGATTGGACCTGGCCGGTCGTCGGTCCGGTGATCCGCGGGTTCGTTCCGCCCGCTTCTCCGTTCGGATCGGGTCATCGCGGGATCGACATCGCCGCGCCGGTCGGCACACCCGTCTATGCAGCGGCCTCGGGCACGGTTACGTTCTCCGGGCCGGTCGGCGGGCGGCTGTTCGTCACCGTGGATCACGGCTCCGGCCTCGAGTCGACCTACTCGTTCCTGGACTCGATCGCGGTCCGGAGAGGCGATGTCGTGTCGCAAGGGCAGGCGATCGCCCGCTCGGGGACGGGGCATGCGGGCGACCTCGTTCCCAGCCTTCACTTCGGCGTGAAGCTCACCGACGCCTACGTCGACCCGCTCGAGTACCTCGGTCCGGTCGAGGTCTGGCGCTTCATCCGTCTCGCACCGCTGGAGTCCTGAGGCGCCCCCTCGCAGGCGACCGGCTAGGATGACGCGCCTTGCGCGCCTCCCACCGTTCCGGTGCACCCAGTCGATCGATGACCGTAGCCTGGCTCACGCTCGTCACGGTGTTCGGCATCCCGCTCGTCGCCCTGGCCGACTGGGGCCAGTTCCAAGGCGGGCCGACGCACGATGGGCTCTCCGACGGGCCTTCCGCGCCCCTCGAGGTCGCGTGGCGCCACGAGGACATCACGATCGACCAAGCCGACTTCACAGGAGGGCTCTCCGCACCGGTGGTCGCGGAGGACGGCACGATCGTCGTCGTCGGGCCGAACGAGGTCCTCGCGTTCGTCGGTGAGGATCGCTCCGAGGTCTTCTCCGTCGATCGCGACCTCGGACCGTCGGTTCCGGCGGCGATCGGTGAGGGCGCCGATGGTCCCATCGTCGTGTTCGCGGAGGGGTTCGCGGGGCGTGGTCCATCGAGCACGTCGTCGCCATCCGTCTCCCCATCAGCGACTCCGTCGAGCGCTCCGGTCGAGGAAGGCGACGAGGTGGATTCGCACCTCGCCGCGGTCGATCTCCGGACCGGTGAGTCCGTCTGGCCGTCGTCGATCCCGCTCGATGACGCTGTGCGCACGCCGGTTGCGGTCGACGAGAGCGCCGCCTACGTCGGCGACATCAGCGGTCACGTCACCGCGGTCGAGCTGGCGTCTGGGGAGGTCCGCTGGTCGGAGGATCTCGGCACCTCGATCGCGGGGGCAGTGACCATCGACAGCGACCGGGCCCTGGTGGCGACCGTCGGCGAGCAACGGACGCCCGGGGTCGTGGTGGCCCTCGATCGCTCCTCGGGCGAGGAGCTGTGGCGCACCGGTGAAGACGTGGTGCGCGGGAGCGTCGTCTCGCCGCCCATCCTGGCGAACGGGCGGATCCTCATCCTCGAACCGGCGTCCGTCGTGGCGCTCGATGCGTCGGACGGTGGGCTCCTCTGGCGGACGGAGATCGTGAACCCGTTGCGGACGACGCCGTTCCAACCCCAGACGATCGTGTCGGCGATGGCGCCGGTCTCGGCGGACGGCACGGTCTTCGTCGTGGATGGAAGCGGACGCGTCTACGGGCTCGACGCAGAGACGGGCATCCAGCGTTGGGACCAAGCCCTGAATGACCCGTCACCGCTGACGCCTCCGCTGCTGACCGACCAGCACCTACTGGTGCCCACGAACTCCGGCGAGCTCTACGCGGTGGATCCCCGGACGGGCCATCTCGTGTATCGCGTCGACTCCGGCGGCCTCCTCCTCCGTGGGCTCGCGGACGCAGGCGACGTCCTCGTCGCGGTCACCGGCGTCGACGACGCGGGGATCGTCGCCTTCGATGAGGATCCGACCGGCGTCCTGCTCGACGAGCCATCGCCGACGACCTTCGATCTCGTGGAGCTCCTCGCTGGTTTCGGCCTGGGAGCCATCCCGGTCGCCATCGTCGTCCTGGCGCTCGCACGGCCGCTCCAACGACGCCTCGGCCCGGCGCCGCGCCTGACTCCTGACCCCGACGAGGAGGCCGGATGAGCGCTGCGTCGCGCGGCGCTCGCGGGCAGCGGGCGCCCACCCGGGGCGGAGGGATCTTCTCTCGGATGTCGGTCCCGCCGATGGACTCGATGCCGCCGATCCGGACGGCGTTCGTCCGCGGCCTCGCCGGGACATGGTCGAGCCCGGTCGTCGTGGGCGCGACGATCGCATGGCTGTTGCTCGAGTGGCTGTTCCTGATCGCTCTGGGCTTTCCGGGCCCGTTCTCGCTCCTCGCCGACATCGCCGCGCCGGCCCCCTTGAGCACCAACGCCGACCTGCTGGTCTCGATCGGCATCTTCGGGCTCGCTCGAGGGTTGCCGCTCGTCCTCATCACGTCGGGTCTCGTGCACGCGCTGTGGCACGCGATCGTCGTCGGCCTCGCGGTGGAAACGATCGAGACCGGGCGGGCCAGCCGGTGGGGAGCGATCCGGGGCCTGCGGGCGTTCCCCATCTCGTTCGCGATCCACGTGTTCGGCGTCGCGTTGTTCATCCTGTCGCAGATCGTGGCGGGGATCGGGGGCGGAGGATTCGCGCAGGTCCTTCCGCTGGTGATCTTCGTCTTCGGCGTGTGGGTGTTCGCCTTCGCCCCGGTGATCGCGGTCACCGAGGCACGCGGGTTCAGGGATTGCCTCGGTCGATCCTTCCGGGCCGCTCGGCTCCCGGGCTCGGGCAACCTGACGTTCGCGGTGCTCTACGTGATCCCGTGGTACGCGACGTTCGCCGCCATGCTTGCCGGAGTGACTCCAGGCTCGGGGCTCGGCGTGAACCCTTCGTACACCGCTTGGATCTACGTGCTCGTGGTGAGTCTCATCCATACGACGATGATCGCTGCGCTCGCGATGCGATACCTGGCCATCGCCGGTGAGGTTCCCGATGCGCCCGTCCGCGCGGCCCCGGAACGAGGCGCGAGGTCCCGCGGGGCGCGAACGCGTCGGGCCTGACGTCGCATCGCCGCTGGTAGACTGCCCCGCGCCGGTGCCGCAAAGCACCGAGCACGCACGTCCGAGGACCGCGACGGCGGGGTCCCAAGCCCCAGGACTCATAGCCCAAGAGTCATAGCCCAAGAGTCATAGATGGAGCTGGGCCGCCCGCGGGAAGATCCGGACGGAGGAAGAAACCAACAGCAGGAGGGAAACGTGCCTGTCGTCACCAGGCGGGAGCTCCTCGAGGCCGGCGTGCACTTCGGCCACCAGACCAGACGGTGGAACCCGAAGATGCAGCGCTACCTGTTCGGGGAGCGGTCCGGCATCTACATCATCGATCTCGAGAAGTCCCTCGCCGGCATCGAGGAGACGTTCGAGTTCGTACGCGATCTCGGCCGCCGTCGCGGCACGGTCCTGTTCATCGGGACCAAGAAGCAGGCCCAGGAGGTCGTCGAGGAGCATGCGGGCCGCGTCGGCATGCCGTTCGTGAACAACCGATGGCTCGGAGGCATGCTCACGAACTTCAGCACCATCTCCAAGCGATTGGTCCGGCTCCGGGAGCTGCGGGAGATGGAGTCCTCCGACGCGATGGACAACCTCCCCAAGAAGGAGGTCATCCGCCTCAGGCGCGAGCGCGAGAAGCTCGAGCGAAACCTCGGTGGCATCCAGGCGCTCGAGCGGCTCCCCGACGCCGTCTTCGTGGTCGACACGAAGAAGGAGCAGATCGCGGTGACCGAGGCGCGCAAGCTCGAGATCCCCGTGATCGCGATCGTGGATACGAACTGCGACCCCGACGAGGTGGACTACGTGATCCCGGGCAACGACGACGCGATCCGCGCCGTGAGCCTCGTCGCTCGGGTCGTCGCGGACGCGCTCGCCGAGGGCTACGGGATGGCGAAGGACGAGGTGATCGAGAAGTCCGCCGCACGACGCCCCACAGCGGCACCGCGCCGGTCCACGACAGCCGCTCCGGCCCCCGCGGACGAGGACGTGCCGTCCGCGGAGGACGCGGCCGCGATCGCGGCGAGCACGGTGTTCGAGCCGGACCTGCCGGCCGAGGAGCCGGAGGTCGTCGCCGAGCCCGGAATCGAGGCCGAGGCGGGCCCGGAAACGGAGACCGTCGAGGCCGGCGAGGCCGGCGGGGAGCGTCAGCGATGACCGACATCCCCGCATCCGAGGTCAAGAAGCTCCGCGAGCTCACCGGCGCGGGGATGATGGACTGCAAGCGGGCCCTCCAGGAGACGGACGGCGACATCGACAAGGCGGTCGAGCTGCTCCGGGAGAAGGGGCTCGCTTCCGCCGCGAAGCGTGCGGATCGCACGGCCGACCAGGGCCTGATCGACAGCTACATCCACTTCAACCACACGGTCGGTGTCTTGATCGAGGTGAACAGCGAGACCGACTTCGTCGCCAACACCGACGAGTTCAAGCAGCTCGTGAAGGACGTCGCCCTGCACATCGCGAGCCCCGCAGCCCCTCGCTGGCTCACCCGTGATGATGTCCCCGCGGACGTCATCCGGCAGGAGGAGCACATCGCCCTGGCGCAGGCCAAGGAGGCCGGGAAGCCCGAGAACGTGCTCGACAGGATCGTCGAGGGCAAGCTCAACGCCTTCTATCAAGGCTCCGTGCTCCTGGAGCAGCCGTACGTGAAGGACGACGCGAAGACGATCCAGCAGTTGCTCGATGAGGTCGCCGCCAAGGTCGGCGAGAAGGTTGCCGTCCGTCGATTCGTCCGATACAAGCTTGGTGAATCCACCGAGGCCTGATGGCCCCGACGCCGACGCGGCCGGGACGACCACGAGGGGAGCGCGCGCCAACGTGACGGAGAGGAGTCCCGAGGGGACGGGCTACCACCGCGTCCTCCTCAAGCTCTCCGGCGAGGCGTTCGCACCCACCGACGGCATGGGGATCAGCACGGAGGCGACCGCGCTGATCAGCCGGCAGCTCGCGGAGGTCGTCGACCTCGGGACACAGGTCGCCGTCGTGGTCGGAGGCGGCAACATCTGGCGGGGGCGGCAGGCCCCCGCGATCGAGCGGAGCCGGGCCGACTACATGGGGATGCTCGCCACGGTGATGAACTCACTGGCGCTGCAGGACTCGCTCGAGAAGCTGCACGTGACCACACGGGTGCAGACCGCGATCCAGATGACGCAGCTCGCCGAGCCGTTCATCCCTCTTCGGGCGCGACGTCATCTCGAGAAGGGGCGCGTGGTGATCTTCGCAGCCGGTCTCGGGGTCCCGTACTTCTCCACCGATACCTGTGCCGCACAGCGAGCGCTCGAGATCGGTGCGAACGCGCTCCTGAAGGGCACGAAGGTGGACGGCGTGTATACGGCCGACCCCAAGCTCGTGCCGGGAGCCTCCCGTCTGGCCGAGGTCGGCTACGTCGACATCCTCCGCGAGGGCTACCAGGTGATGGACGCCACGGCGATCTCGCTCTGCATGGAGAACGACCTGCCGATCATCGTCTTCGATCTCTGGGAAGAGGGGAACATCCGCCGCGTGGTCATGGGTGAGACCGTGGGTTCGCTGGTCCATGGAGGGACGAGATGACGATCGATTCGTCCCTCAAGGAGGCGGACCACAAGATGGAGCAGGCGCTCGCCCATCTCCGGGAGGACCTCTCCTCGGTCCGGACCGGCCGGGCCTCCGGATCCGTGCTCAGCCGGATCACCGTGGAGTACTACGGAACGTCCGTTCCTCTGAATCAGCTCGCCTCCGTGAACGTACCCGAGCCCCGTCTGCTCGTGGTCCAGCCGTTCGACAAGAACTCGATCGCACAGATCGAGAAGGCCATCCAGCAGAGCGACCTCGGGATCACGCCGTCGAACGACGGGCAGGTGATCCGGCTGGCGTTCCCTCCGCTCACGGAGGAGCGTCGGAAGGACCTCGTGAAACAGGTCCATCATCGGGCCGAGGAGGGTCGCGTCGCGGTCCGCAACGTCCGCCGGCACGCGAAGGATGATATGGAGAAGCTTGAGCGGGAGCATTCCATCTCGGAAGATGAGCTCCTGAGGGGAGAGAAGGAGCTCCAGAAGCTGACGGACCGACACGTGGCGTCGATCGACGAGGCGCAGCGCCACAAGGAATCTGAGCTCATGGAGGTCTAGTGCCCGACGACGAGCGTGAGAGCGACGACCTGTTCGAGGATCTCGACAAGTTCTTCGCCCCGATCAAAGACGTCGATTGGGACGAGCGGGAGGGGGTTCCGGCAACGACGGCATCGCCGGGCCCGACGGTATCCGAGGAAGAGCACGTCACGGTGCGGAACGAGCCCGAGCAGGTGGTCTCGGTGCCGGCAGCCGACGATGAGTCGCCCGCGACGGTCTTCGATGACGATGATGACGACGACGGGGACTGGTACGACACCGCGTCGCTCGAACCGGTGGGGCAGGCCCTTGGAGGTTCCGTCGTCAGCGACGACGACGCGGACGAGACGCTCGGTGGCCCCGCGGTGATGCAGGAAGCCGACGAGGACGAGGCGGATCTGTTCGCGCCCGCCGCCGCCGCCGACGACGACGAAGACTGGCCCGCCGACGAGGTCGAGGACCAGCAGGCGGCGCGTCCCTCCGACGCGGAGCTCGAAGAGGCAGCGGCGCACTTCGCGGAAACGCTCGGCGACGAGGGCACCGCAGCCGCACCGCGCGTCGTCCAGATCGACGAGGAGAACGCGACCGACCTCATGGAGGAGCTCGGCGCCGAGCCCTATCCGCCGGATGAGCAGGAGGACGTCTTCGCCGCGATGGCCGAGGAGGAGCCGTCAGGAACGATCGTGGTCGGAGGGGAAGGTCTCGGCGGGCCGAGCTGGCAAGAGCCGGCCGCGGTCGAGGTCGGGGCCGACCTCGATCGGCGTGGTGCCGAGCGAGACGTGCCGGCCGCGTTCCTCACGGGGATCGTTCTGGCCGGTGTCGCGGTGGTCGCGCTCCTGATCGGCGAAGGCGTGTTCGCGATCGTCGCGGCGGTCGTGGCTCTCGTGGCGCAGGGTGAGCTGTACGGGGTGATGGTGAAGCACCACCGGCAACCGGCCACCGCCGTGGGCTTGGTGAGCGGTGGGCTCGTCCTCGCGGGCGCGTACTACCACGGTGAGGCGGGGTTGACCTCGATGGTGTCCCTAGGCTTGCTGGCCACCTTCCTGTGGTACCTCACCGTCCCCGCTCCGCATCGGAAAGACCTGGTCGGCAACATCGGTCTCACGATGCTCGGCTTGGTCTGGATCGCCGCCCTCGCCGGTTCGTTGCTGATCATCCTCACCACGTTCGGCGCCGAAGTCGTGGTGGCGGTGATCGCGCTCACGTTCGTCTTCGACACCGCAGCCTTCTTGATCGGCTCCGTCTGGGGCGGATCGTTCGTCCAACGGCCGCTCGCGCCCGCGACGAGCCCCAAGAAGTCGATCGAAGGGCTCGTCGGTGCGTCGCTGATCACCGTGATCGTCTCGATGGCGTTCATCACCTCGTTCGTCGACGTGGCCCCGGAGATCTTCTCCGGGGCGCGTGTGAACGCGGCGCTGCTGGGCATCGTCGTGTCGCTGGCCGCGACGTTCGGGGACCTCGCGGAGTCGCTGATCAAGCGCGACGTGGGAGTGAAGGACATGGGCAGCGTTCTCCCGGGGCACGGGGGCGTCCTCGACCGGATCGATTCGCTGCTCTTCGTGGCGCCGGCCGCCCTGCTCCTGCTGCGTGTCATCGCCTTCTAGCGACCCGTTCAGGATCGTGGCGTTCTGATTCGCTTGCTCCTTGTTCCCTCGCCCACGGGGGTAGTCTGTTCCCATGCGGAGCGTCACCATCCTCGGATCGACGGGCTCGGTCGGGACTCAAGCGCTGGATGTGGTCCGTCGCAATCCCGAGCGGTTCAAGGTCATCGGCTTGTCCGCAGCGGGGACGAACCAGGAGCTCCTGGCCGGCCAGATCCGCGAGTTCCTCCCTCCGGTCGTCGGGATCGCCGACGAGGCCGCGGCGGAGGAGGTTCGGTCGCACCTCGGCTCGATCCGGGGTGTGGACTTCGTCGTGGGACCCGATGCGGCCGAACGCCTGGCATCGGAGGCGGACGCGGACATCGTGCTGAACGCGCTCGTGGGCTCGTCGGGGCTGGGTCCCACGCTCGCCGCGCTCCAGAGCGGAAAGACGCTGGCCCTCGCCAACAAGGAATCGCTCGTCGTCGGCGGTGAGCTGGTCATGGACCTCATCAAGGGTGAGCCGGAGCGGCTCCTGCCGGTCGACTCCGAGCACGCGGCCCTCGCGATGGCGCTCCGCGGTGAGCGACGGGAAGACCTCAAACGTGTGGTGCTCACGGGCTCGGGCGGCCCCTTCCGCGGGTGGACCGCCACCGAACTGGCCAAGGCCTCGATGAAGGAAGCCCTCCAGCACCCCGTCTGGTCGATGGGGCCCAAGATCACGATCGACTCCGCCACGCTCATGAACAAGGGACTCGAGGTGATCGAGGCGCATTACCTCTTCGGTCTCGAGTATTCGCAGATCCACGTGCTCATCCATCCGGAGGGCTTGGTCCACGCGATCGCCGAGTTCCGCGACGGCTCGATGCGAGCCGAGATGGCGACGGCGGACATGCGGCTGCCGATCCAGCTCGCCTTGGCGTGGCCCGAGCGGCTGCCGACGGGCATCGCGTCGCTCCCCCTCACGGAGTCACCGCTCACGTTCGAGCCCGTCGATCACGAGGCCTTCCCGGCCGTGGACCTCGCCTATCGGGTCGGCGGGCTGGGACTCACGTTCCCCGCCGTGATGAACGCCGCGAACGAGGTCGCTGTGATGGCGTTCCTCGAAGGGAAGATCCCACTGCCGCGGATCGTCGAGATCGTCCAGACGATCGTCGACGAGCACGAACCACCCTCGGTCGTCTCGGTCGTGCACATCGAGCGCGCGGATACCTGGGCCCGCCGCCGCACGGCGGAGATCATCGAGGCTCGCTAGGTGGGCGGTCCGCTCGCGATCGTCGGGTTCCTCGCACTCATCCTGCTCGTCGTGATCCCGATCCACGAGCTCGGCCACCTCTTGGTCGCGCGACGGTTCGGGTTCAAGATCCAGGAGTACTTCGTCGGCTTCGGGCCGAAGCTCTGGTCGATGAAGCGTGGCGAGACGGAGTACGGCATCAAGGCGATCCCGGCCGGCGGCTACGTGAAGATCGCCGGGATGAATCCGTACGAGACCGTTCCGGCCCAGGATGTCGCGCGCGCGTACGGGTCGAAGCCGATCTGGAAGCGCGCGCTGGTGATCCTGGCCGGTCCGGTGTCGCACGCGCTCGTCGGCGCGCTCCTGTACTTCACCCTGTTCGTCACGTACGGGGATCCGAACACCGAGCTCGTGGTGGTGGGCGAGGTCGCCCCGACGCTCGACGGGAGCGCCTCGCCCGCACTCGAAGCGGGGCTGCAGGTCGGCGACGTCGTGACCCGCGTCGGCGACCTGGAGGCTCCGACGCCCGATTCCCTCGGCCGCTACGTCACCCGGTACGCGGAGGACCATCCCGGCGAGCCGCTCGCGTACGTGATCGACCGCGACGGCCGTTCCCTCACCCTCGAGATCGTCCCGCGTCTCGTCACGGAGGACGAGGTCACGAGGGGACGGATCGGGTTCACCCTCGGCGCTGAGGACCTGTCGATCCCCGGGTCGGTGGTGGAGTCGGGGGAGTGGGTCGGCAGAGCCGCGTGGAACAGCGTGACGACCATCCCGAAGGTCTTCACGGTGGGCGTCGGTCGCACGTTCTCGGTGTTGTTCACCGACGAGCCGCGGCGCGACGACGACGTGACGAGCCTGGTGGGCGTCAGCCGGCAGATCGGCGGCGCCGGCGAGCGTGGGGACTGGGGATTGTTCCTGAACTTCGCCGCGTACGTCACGATCTTCATCGGCGTGGTGAACCTGATCCCGCTCCCGCCGCTGGACGGCGGTCATCTCCTGCTCCTGGCGTGGGAGAAGGTGACGGGCCGGCAGGCCGACTACCGCAAGCTCGTCCCGGTCTCGGCGGCGGTCATCGTCTTCCTCTCGGTCTTCGCGATCGCGACGGTCTTCCTCGACATCACGGAACCGCTCCCGCTCATCTAGCGTCGCTCGCTCCGCGAGGACCGAGGGGTGGGGTCGCCCTCACCACGATTTCTCCATCCCGCGGAGGCGCTGTCGGCCGGGTGGGGTGGATACGATGACGTCGTGGCTGCTCAGACCGTGCTCGTCGTCGAGGACGAGGACGCGATCGCCGAAGCCGTTCGGGCCCGTCTCCGGAGCGAGGGATATCACGTCATCGTCGCCTCCGACGGTCCCGAGGCCCTTCGTCGACACGCCGAGTCCCGTCCCGACCTCGTCGTCCTCGACCTGATGCTTCCGGGGATGGATGGTCTGGAGGTATGCACGCGGATCCAGCGGAACGGTTGGACCCCGGTGTTGATGCTCACCGCGAAGACCGAGGAGGCGGACAAGGTGGCCGGGTTCGCGGTCGGCGCAGACGACTACCTGACCAAGCCGTTCAGCCTCCGGGAGCTGTCCGTCCGCGTCCAGGCCATCCTCCGCCGGCGGGAGCGGATCGAGAGCCCGTCGAACGGAGAGTCGATCGAGCACGACGGGCTGATGGTCGACGCCAAACGGCGACGCGTGGAAGTGGACGGGTCGGAGATCCCGCTCACGCCGCTCGAGTTCGAGATCCTGCTCACGCTCGCTCGGGAACCCGGCGTCGTCCTGTCCCGCGATCAGCTGATGGACCGGATCTGGGGCTACCGTGACCACGCCGGCGGGCGGGTCGTGGACTCGCACGTGGCGCGTCTCCGGCGCAAGATCGGGGAGGACGGCAACGATCCGCGGTTCATCCGAACCGTCCACGGCGTCGGGTACGCGTTCAAGGAGTGACGATGGCCACGCGCCCGTTGGATCGGCTCACGTCGATCCGAGCGAAGCTCGGATCGACGGTCGTGATCGCTGTCGGCCTGGCGTTGCTGATCAGCTACCTCCTGATCGGGTTCGCGCTGCGCAACTCCCCGCGCGACTCCGAGGCGATCGACGCCCTGAGTCTCGCGCGGAGAGCCTCGACGGGCGGGATGGACCCCGTGCCCGCGGACACGATGGTGGTGATCCTCCGTCCCGACGGATCGACCGAGATCCGTGGTGCGGATCTCGGTGACCTGCCCCGCCTGGAGGTGCAGGCGCCGCGCTGGGGGGTGCTGGGGGCGAACGTCTTCGCGACCGTGCCCACCGCCGACGGTGGCTCGGTGACCGCGCTCATGCGGTCCCCCTCGCGAGGCTTCCTCGGTCGCCTCTCCGCGACGACCGGGTTCCTGCAGAGCGTCTGGTGGCAGTTCCTCCTCGTGGGCGTCGTCGCGGCGAGCGTTTCCCTCGTCGTCGCGCGGCTGATGGCGCGAGGTATGACGCAACCGCTGCGTGACATGGCGGCCGCCGCCCGGCGGATGGAGACGGGCGACTACTCCGTACGTGTACACACACGGAGTCGGGACGAGGTCGGCAAGCTCGCCACGGCCTTCGACCGCATGCGCGGTGAGCTGGAACACCTGGAGCAGAGCCGCCGCGACCTCGTGGCCAACGTGTCGCACGAGCTGAAGACACCGATCACCGCGATCCGGGCTCACATCGAGAACCTCCTCGACGGGGTGGAACGACCGGACCCGGCCACGCTCGAGGTGATGCTGTCGCAGGTCGAGCGGCTCGGGCGTCTCGTCGATCAGCTGCTGGATCTCTCGCGGCTGGAATCCGGCGAGGTCCCGCTGCGGATCGAGCAGCTCCCGCTGCAGCCCCTCGTGGACGACCTGATCTCCGAGATCGACGTGGCGCTGCCGGGACGCGGCGTCGAGGTGCGCAATGACGTTCCCTTCGATCTCCCCGCGCTCTCGGCCGACCGCGAGCGCGTGCATCAGGTCCTGTTCAACCTGGTCGACAACGCGGTTCGCTTCACCCCGCACGGAGGCCGCGTCACCGTCTCCGCCCGCCGCCGGAACGGCTCGGTCGAGGTGGCCGTCTCGGATACCGGAGCCGGCATCCCTCCCGAACACCTCCCGCGGCTCTTCGAGCGCTTCTACCGGGCCGACCCAGCCCGCGGACGCGGGGACGGGGGGACGGGGATCGGGCTCGCGATCGCGCGATCCGTCGTGGAGGCACACGGCGGGCAGATCACGGCGGAGAGCCGGCCCGGACAGGGGAGCATCTTCACGTTCGATCTCCCGGCCGCGGATGGGAGCGACCGTTGAAGACGGTCACCACCACCCTCACCGTCACGCCGCCCGAGCGGTACGCGTTCCTCGACCTCACCGACGACCTCCGCCGAGCCGTCAAGGATGCGGGCATCACGGAGGGTCTCGTCGTCGCGTTCTGCGCGCACACCACCTGCGCCCTGCTCATCAACGAGTGGGAAGACGGCGCGCTCGACGACTTCCGCCGTCACCTGAACGAGCTGGTCCCGCACGAGGGCGCGTACTACCGGCACGACGACTTCGAGCTCCGGACGCAGAACCTCCATCCCGACGAGCGCA
>DATFGG010000197.1:0-2737 GCA_035249665.1 Actinomycetota bacterium
CCCTGCCGGAACGCGAAAGGGTCGGGGTGCACGTCCGCGAGGCGGACCTTCGGCCCCGGGAGGTCGGCGAGGATCGAGAGCGAGCGGCCGGTCACTCCTTCCACCTCGCGCACGATCGAGACGCTCCGCGCACGGTCCTCCCGCGTGCCGTGCGAGCAGTTGATCCGGAAGACCGACGCGCCCGCTTCGACGAGGCCCCGCACCATCTTGGGCGTCGCGCTCGCCGGCCCGAGCGTGCAGATGAGCTTCGTCCGCGCGCTCATGGCTCCAGGACGAGGCGCCGGACCTCGTCGGCGGCCGCCCTCGCCTCGTCGTCGCCGCGGCCGGGACCGAGATCGGGCTCCGAGAACGTCGCCGGTACCTCGTCCCCCAACCGCCGCTCCGCGCGCTCGATGAACGCTTCGGGGAGCTGGTCGGGCAGGTCGGCGAGCGCGCCGGCCATCTCGGCGAAGGCGAGGGTCCACGCGCGAGGGACGACGCGTGCCCACTGGTAGCCGCCGCCGCCGGTCGCGACCCAGCGACCGGCCGTGACTCGGTGGGCGAGCGCGTGGAGCTCCTCGGCGCATCCGCGGTAGGCGCGGGTGGTGAGCCGGAGCTGGGCGAGCGGGTCGGTGGCGTGCGTGTCGCACCCCAGCTGGGTCACCAGCACGTCCGGAGCGAACCGCTCGACGGCGGACGGAACGACCGCCCGGAACGCGTCGAGCCACGCGTCGTCACCCGTCTCCGGCGGAAGCGGCACGTTGATCGCGGACCCCTCCGCGCCCGGGCCACCGCGCTCTGACGCCGCGCCGGTGCCGGGGAAGAACAACCCGGGGACGTACTCGTGGATCGAGATCGTCAGCACCCGGGGCTCGTCCCAGAAGATCGCCTGGACGCCGTCGCCGTGGTGGACGTCGACGTCCACGTAGGCGATCCGTTCGGCTCCCTCACGGAGGAGCCACGCGATCGCGACGGCCGGATCGTCGTAGACGCAGAAGCCGCTCGAACGGGCGGGCATCGCGTGATGGAGACCGCCGGCAGCGTTGAAGGCGTGGAGCACATCGCCGCACCAGACCGCGCGGGCGGCCTCCACGGAGGCACCCGCGACCAGTGCGCCGGCCTCGTGCATCCGGTCGAAGATCGGGTTGTCTCCCGGGCCGTAGCCGAACCGGGACCAGTCGCCCTCCTCCCCGCTCCCGGCGGCCTTCGTCGCCTCGAGGTACTCCTTCGTATGCACCAGCCGGAGGGTGTCGTCGGACGCCGGCTCGCAGGCGAGCACCTCCACACCGTCGCGCCGGTCCAGGCCCGTGGCGGCGATCAGATCCCACGTGAGGAGCACCCGGTCCGGCCGGAGCGGATGACCGGGGCCGTGGTCGTAGATCCGCGCCTCCGGGCATCGGACCAGAGCGGCGTCGCCGCTCACGGGACGGAGCGAACGGCCGAGACCGTCCGCTCGAGCAGGATGGAGGCCTCGTCGTCGGACAGCGAGAGCGGCGGCCCGAGCACCACGAGATCGCCGTTCGTCCCGTCGACGTGCCCTGTCGAGGAGTAGAGGAGCAGCCCGGACTCGCGGGCGGTCCGCAGGACGCGTTCGGAGACCCCGTCGACGCGCCGGAACGGCTCGTTCGTCTCCCGATCCCGCACGAGCTCGATCCCGATCAGCAGGCCGAGCCCGCGGACGTCCCCGACCGCGGGAGCATCCGCGAGCTCGCTCCGGAGTCCTTCCAAGAGTCGCGTGCCGAGCTCTCGACCGCGATCGATGAGCCCGGCCTTCAACTCGCCCAGCACCGCGAGGCCCGCGGCGGCGCCGAGGGCGTTGTGGGACCAGGTGAACCCGTGGACGAACCCCGGGCCGCCGGCGATCGTCTCGTGCACGCGGCCCGATGCCGCGGCGAACCCGAACGGGACGTAGCCACTCGTGGTCCCCTTCCCCGCCGTGATGATGTCCGGCCGGATGTCCCAATGCTCCATGCCGAACCATCTCCCCGTCCGACCGAAGCCCGTCATCACCTCGTCCGCGATCAGCACCACGTCGTGGGCCCGACAGACCTCGGCCATCGCCGGCCAGTAGTCGTCCGTCGGCACCGCCGCGCCGAGCGTGGCCCCGGAGATCGGCTCGGCGATGAAGGCTGCGACCGTGTCCTCGCCGTAGGAGGCGATCATCTTCTCCAGCTCCGCGGCCTGCCACGCCCCGCACCCGTGTGGGTGCTGCGGGTTCTCGCAGCGGAACTCGTAGGCGGCCGAGACGTGGAGGAACCGGCCGAGCCAGGGCGTGTACGGCTTGCGGAGCGGCGCCTTTCCGGAGGCGTCCAGGGCGCCGAGCGTGTTCCCGTGGTACGAGCCCCGCCGTCCGATCACGATCGAGCGCCCGCCCCGGCCCTGTGCGAGGTGGTAGGCCCGAGCCATCTTCACGGCCGTCTCCACGGCCTCGGAGCCGCCGGACACCGGGTAGATCCACGCATCGTCCATCGGCAGGATGCCGGCGACCTCCTCCGCGTACGCCTCGACCGCCCGGGTCGTGAACGCCGTCGGATGGACGTACTGCGTCCGCTCCAGCTGTTCGCCGATCGCGGAGATCACCGACGCCACGCCGTGGCCGACGTTCACGACGATCGCACCGCCGGCGCCGTCCAGGTAGCGCGTGCCGTCGGCGTCGGTGATCCAGGCACCGTCCGCGGACACGGCCGTCGGCAGGTCACGGGTCGCCCGCGAGAACACGTGGCTCACGCTGGTCAGGCTACTTCGTGTAGATGCGGCC
>DATFGG010000198.1:0-3778 GCA_035249665.1 Actinomycetota bacterium
CTGGCCCTGGGGGGGTTGTTCGGCGCCATCGCGATCACGACGAACACGCAGATGCTGCTGATCATCCTCGGCGGCTTGTACGTGATCGAGACGATGTCGGTGATCATCCAGGTGATCTCGTTCCGTGGCTTCGGGAGACGGGTATTCCGGATGTCGCCGATCCATCATCACTTCGAGCTCTCCGGCTGGCCGGAGTTCACCGTGATCGTCCGCTTCTGGATCATCGCCGGCCTGTGCGTCGCCGTCGGTCTCGGCGTCTTCTACGCCGACTTCATCGCGCGAGGGGGACTCGATTGACCGGACGGTTCACGGGGGAACGGGTCGTCGTCGTCGGCGCCGGCGTCGCAGGTGCGAGCGCGGCTCGGGTCCTGGCATCGGAGGGAGCCTCCGTGCTCGTGACCGAGGCTCGATCCGCGACCGACGTGCCGGCGGTGGCCGAGCTCGAGGCGCACGGGGTCGAGGTCAGGGCCGGCGGCCACGATCCGCACCACTTCGACGACGCGACGCTCGTGCTCGTCGGGCCTGGTGTTCCTCCCGATGCGGAGGTCGTGCGCTGGGCCCGTGAACGTCGAGTCCCCGTGTGGGGGGAGATGGAGCTGGGGGCCCGGCTCGCTCGCCGCCCGTACCTAGCCGTCACGGGGACGAACGGCAAGACGACGGTCACCTCGATGATCGAGTCCTGTCTTCGGGCAGGCGGCCTCGACGCACTCGCGTGCGGCAACATCGGCCTGCCCTTCCCCGAAGCAGCGCTGCAGGATCGCGACGTGCTGGTGGTCGAGGTGTCGAGCTTCCAGCTGGCGCTCCAGGAGTCGCTCCATCCGTCGATCTCCGTCCTGGTGAACCTCGCCCCGGATCACCTCGACTGGCACGGTTCCCTCGAGGCGTACGTCGACGCGAAGCGCCGTATCTACACGCGGCAGTCGAGCACGGACGTGCACATCGGCAACCGCGACGATCCCGTGTCGGCTCCGATCTCGGCCGCGGCGCCGTGTGCGATCCGCTGGTTCGGGATCGGACCGCCGTCGGACGGAGAGGTCGGGTTCGAGGGAGACGAGCTGATCGCCCGTGTCGACGGCATCCATCGACTCGGTCGCATCGACGCCGAGACGGCCGGCGCGCGTGAGGACGCCGCGGCGGCGGCGGCCGCCGCGCTCGCCTACGACGTGGAGCCGGAGGTGGTGGCCGCGGCGCTCGCCTCCTTCCGTCCGGCCCCCCATCGGGGAGAGGTGGTCGCCTCCGTCGACGGCGTTCGCTTCATCGACAACTCGAAGGCGACCAACGTCCACGCCGCGGCGGCGGCGATCGATGCGGCGGGGAGCGTCGTCCTCATCGCCGGCGGTCGGGCGAAGGGTGCGGACCTCTCGCCGCTCCGCGAACACGCGAGCGGCGTCCGCGCCGTGATCGCGATCGGCGAGGCCGCAGCGGACGTCGTCGAGGTCTTCGGCGGCGTGGCACCCACCGCGACCGCGGACTCGATCGAGGATGCCGTGGGCGACGCGTTCGCGGCCGCGCGCCCCGGGGACGCGGTCCTGCTGGCGCCGGCGTGCGCGAGCTGGGATCAGTTCCGGAGCTACGCCGAGCGAGGGGACCGGTTCGCGGCCGCGGCGAGGTCCCTCCGCGCGGAGGCGGGTGCCCGTGGCTGACCGCACGATCGCCCGGCGGCGCCCGAGGCCCGCTCCCTCCCAGCGGCCCCATCTCCGGTTGGTGCGTCCGGATGAGTTGCTCGCTCCGGCGGCCGCGGCGGCGGCCGTCGCTCGCCGGAACCTCACGCTCCTGCTCGTGCCGACGGGCCTCCTGACGATCGTGGGGCTCGTGATGATCCTGTCGGCGGGATCGATCTCAGCAGTGGAGGGGTACGGGACGAGCTTCTGGTACTTCAACCGGCAGACGCTCTACGCCATCGCCGGCCTGGCCGGCCTCGTGGTGACGGCGCGTGTCCCCATCGTGTTCTGGCGCCGAGCCGCGATCCCGATGCTCCTCGGCGTGATGCCCCTGATGCTGCTGGCGCTCCACCCGTCGGTCGGTTCCTCTCTCTACGGCGCCTCGCGGTGGATCGATCTCGGTCCGATCACGCTCCAGCCGGCGGAGTTCGCCAAGCTCCTGACGGTCTGCTCGGCCGCGGCGATCCTGTCCCGGCCCTGGAAGGATCTCACCCGTCCATGGGACGCCCTCCTCCCGCTCGGCCCGCTGGTGTTGGCCGTCGCGGGCATCGTGATCCTCCAGCGGGACTTGGGGACGACGCTGATCATCTGCGGGAGCGTCTTCCTCCTGCTGTTCGTCGCAGGGATCCGACTCCGGTACCTGGTGTGGACCGCGATGGCCGGCCTCGGCGCGGTCGCGTACTTCATCTTCGGCACCGACTATCGGCGCACGAGGTTCCTCGAGGCCTGGCTCAACTGGGAACTCGATCCGAGCGGAGCGGGCTGGCAGCTGCGGCAGGGACTGATCGCGCTGGGGTCAGGAGGATGGTTCGGTGTGGGTCTGGGCAACAGCCGCCAGAAGTGGGATTACCTCCCCAACGCGCACAGCGATTTCGTGTTCGCCGTCCTCGGGGAGGAGCTCGGCCTGGTCGGGGCGACCGCCGTGCTCTCCCTGTTCGGCATCCTGGTGTTCGCCGGGATCCGCATCGCGATGGGTGCCCGGGACCCGTTCGGGCGGCTCCTCGCGGCAGGCATCACCGGATGGATCGGGCTCCAGACCCTCGTGAACCTCGGGGCCGTGACCGGGTTGTTGCCGATCACGGGCGTGCCCCTCCCGTTCCTCTCATTCGGAGGGACCGCGCTGGTGGTGACGCTCGCCGGAGTGGGCGTGATGGCGAGCGTCGCGCTCGACGACGTGCGCTCGACCGGGAGGAGGCGTGCGCGGTCCCGCTCCACGGACGAACGGGGCAGATCGTGAGGGTGGTGATCGCGGGAGGCGGGACTGCCGGGCACATCTCACCGTCGATCGCGGTCGCGCACCGGCTCCGGGCAGGCGGCGCGTCGGTCGAGTTCATCGGCTCACCCGTCGGCCAGGAGGCAGCGCTCGTCCCGGCCGCCGGCTTCCCCTTCCATGGTCTCCGCGCCGCGCCGTTCCGCCGCGAGATCTCGATCCGCTCCGTGACCGCTCCGTTCATCGCGCTCGGATCCGTGATGGCCGCGCGACCCGTCGTGCGTGGCGCATCCGCCGTCCTCGGCATGGGCGGGTACGCGAGCCTCGCGCCCGTGCTGGCGGCCCGGTCGTTGCGGGTGCCCACGGTGGTACACGAGCAGAACGCCGTCCCCGGCCTGGCGAACCGGGTGCTGGCCAGGGTCGCGACGGCGATGGCCCTCACGTTCGAGGGCTCGCGCGCGCGACTCCCCGGCTCCGCCCGCGCCGAGCTGACCGGTCTCCCCCTCCGGCCGGAGATCGCGGCGGTCCGCGCGGATCGGGAGACCCTGGTCGAGGAGGCTCGCCGATCGCTCGACCTCCGGCCGGGACGCACGACCGTCCTCGTGACGGGGGGGAGTCAGGGAGCCCTGCACCTGGACCGGATCGTCGCCGCCACGATCCCGTTGCTCGGGGGACGGGTCGACGTCCAACTCTTGGTCCTCGCGGGGGCCACGAAGGAAACGGTCGTCGCCGAGGCCGCGCGGCTCGAGATGGACCTCCTCGTCCGAGTCCTGCCGTACCTCGATCGGATGGAGCTGGCCCTCGCCGTCGCCGACGTCGCCGTGGCGCGGGCGGGGGCGAACACGGTGCACGAGCTGGCGGCCTGCGCGATCCCCTCGATCCTCGTGCCGTACCCGCACGCGACCGA
>DATFGG010000199.1:0-4286 GCA_035249665.1 Actinomycetota bacterium
TTCCGGACGCTGATGGAGCTCGCGAAGCCCACACCGGAAGCGAAGTGGGTGATCACGCACTGCGAGTACGGCTACACGTCGAACCTCTCCTTGGAGGCGATGGACGACGACGACGTGCTGGTGGCCTGGGCGAACGGAGGACAGGACCTCGAGCCGGAGCACGGGTGGCCCCTGCGGCTCGTCGTGCCGAAGCGCTACGCGTGGAAGAGCGCGAAGTGGCTGACGGGCCTCGAGTTCGTCGACGAGAACAAGCGAGGCTTCTGGGAGGTCCGCGGCTATCACACCCACGCGGAGCCGTTCGCGGAGGAGCGGTACTCCTACCAGGAAGGTCCTCGGGCGGAGCTGGAGCCGTAGGGACTCCGGGCTATCGGGTGACGGCGATGTCGACCACCGTCGGCTGCGCGAGTCGCTCGAAGTCTCCGTAGGCGACGCTCATCGTCACGTCGTGGCTGCCTGCCTGGAAGACGACATGGTCGCTCTCGCCCATCGCCGGGTCGATGTAGACGGGCAGACCATACAGGTTGCCGAAGGGCGGCATCGCTCCCGGTTCGCGATCCGGGAACGTCGGCGCGAACTCATCCTCCGATGCCAACCGGACCTGCTCGCCGTGGATCGCGCCGGTCACCTTGGCCACGTCCACCATCGACGAAGCTGGGAGCACCAACATGACGAGGTCCCCGTCGGAGCGGGCGATCACGACCTTCGCGAATGCGCGACCCGGGACGTGCTCGGTCGCCGCGATCCGTTGCGCCGTGTAGGCGGTCGGATGCTCCTTCACTTCGAACGCGACCCCCTGCTCCCGGAAGTAGCTCTCGAGCTTGTCCCTGCAATCCATGCCGCCCCTCGATCTCGCCTCACCCACATCATGCCGCGAGCCGTCGGCCGGCTCAACGCCGTTGGCACGTCGGACAGAGGTAGGTGCTCCGGCCAGCGACGACGGTCCTGGCGATCTCGGTGCGGCACCGTGGGCATCGGACGGCGGGGCGTCCCCTGGCGTTGCTCCATCGGAACCGGAGCCCCTCAGGATACCGGTCGACGGTCTGGCGGATCACGGACCGGAGCTCGCGGAATAAGGAGACTCGTTCCTCCGCGGAGAGGTCGTCGATCCGACGAGCCGGATGGATGCGGGCCCTCCACAGCACCTCGTCAGCAAGGAGGTTGCCGACCCCCGCGATGAACGATTGGTCGAGGAGGGCAGCCTTCACCCGTCCCCGTCGGGTCTCCAGCAGCTCGAGGAACTCCTTCCGTCCCAGGCGGAGGGCGTCGGGACCCAAGCCGGACAGGAGCTCGTCGGCCTCGCCCCGGTCGGAGGCCAGCCACACCCCGCCGAGCTTCCGCATGTTGCGGTACCGGAGCTCTCCCTGATCAAGGACGACGATCACCCGGTCGTGTGGATGCCGGCCCCCTGGGTCGGGCGTCCACAGGATGTCCCCGGTCATCCCGAAGTGCAGGACAAGCGCGGGCCCGTCCGTCCATCCGATCAGCCACTTCCCCCGACGTTCCGGCTCCAGGAATCGATGGCCTCGCAGCGCACGGTCGAGCTCCGGCGCGGTGACGTCGCGCAGGATCCCGGGGTCGGTCACGACGACCTCGGCGATCCGGCGCCCGACAGCACCTCGGGCGAACATCCGCCGGAAGTGCTCGACGTCAGGAAGCTCGGGCACGGCTGCGCCACTCCGGTCGACCCATCACCCGAGCCTAAGGTGTCGCACATGGGGATCGGGTGGCCCGGTGACTTGGTGAGCTCGAGGAGCTCCAGTCGGACCTGGCCCGATCGGCGGACTCCGTGACGCCGTGGCGGCCACCGGTGGACCGTCGCCTCGCCATCGGCGCACTGTTCGTCGCTTCGTCGAGCTCCGGCCCGCCCCGCTGCTGGGTGGGAGCCTGCGTCACGCGGGACGGGCGGGCGCTCGGCTCGATCGTCGTCTCCGGAGAGCCGGCCGCTCGGTATCTCCCCGGACATCTGGCGCTTCGAGAGGGGCCCATGCTGGAGGCAGCGGTCCGACGGCTCGACGCCCCCCTCGATGTCCTGCTCGTGAACGCGACCGGCCGGGATCATCCGCGCGGCGCGGGGCTGGCGGTCCATCTCGGCGCGGTGGTGGGTGTACCGACCGTCGGTGTCACGGACAGGCCGCTCGTCGCGGAGCCGCTGGGAGAGCCGGGGCGTGAACGGGGATCCTCGGTGCCGCTGACGCTGAGGCGGGAGGTCGTCGGCCACGTGGTGCGGACCCGACCGGGAGCGAGGCCGGTCGTGGTCCACGCCGGCTGGCGAACGGATGCCCAGGTGGCCCGATCGGTCGTGCTCACGGCCGGGGGCACCGCCCGCACGCCCGAGCCGATCAGGCAAGCGCGGCACCTCGCCCGCCTGAGGCGCGCAGTCGCGGAAAGCCGGCTCCGGGAACCTTAGGCGGCCAACCGTCTGTCGGCGTCGCGTGCGTGCGGCCACCGGCGCCAGATGTCGGGCAGCAGCGGAACCACCCCTCCCCGGATCGCCGCGCCGACCGCATCGAGCGCCCGCTGGCGCGTCGGATCCCACGCCAGGCCGTACTCCGCTCGGAGCCGCTCGGGGAGGAGGCCGGTCGTCACGAACCGCATCGCCCCGAGGAGGGGACGGAGCGGCACGGGTGCCGGCGGATACAGCACGCCGAGGGAAAGCGCGCGCGCTTCACCGGTGACGTCCAGCCTCGCCACCATCTCGTCGACGTATCCGCGGAAACGTCCGAAGGATCCGGGCAGGAGATCCTCGGGGACGCCGAAGGCGACGGCCTGGCGTTTCATCTCCTCGTGGTAGCGCTCCCGCGCGGCAGGGCCGATCGAACGGACGAACCGGTCGTGGGTGAGGAGGGCACTGTCGACGAGCGTGGCATGCACCCAGAGGAGGAGTTCGGGGTCCTGCGCCCGGTAGCGACGGCCAACGCGCCCCCCGGTCACCCGCCTGTGCGTCTCGGCGACCCGCTCCGCGGCCGCCGATCGCTGCTGTTCGTCGCCGAACGAAACGGTGAGCGTGAGGTCGAGCGTGTTCGCCAAGCGACCGAAGGCGTCTCTCGGGAAGTCGCTGTGGTCGGCGACCGCCGCCGCGACGAGCGGGTGAGCGAGCTGCATCAGCAACGCTCGCGGTCCGCCGAGGATCAGGGCAGACTCGGCGTTCACCCGCCGCGCGACCGTTCCCGGCGGGAACAGGCCAGGGTCACCCATCCGCCCGGCCCCCGGCCCCGGCAGCCACCTGCGGAGTAGATTGAACCGGCCCACACATCCCAGGATGCCTGATGCGCCGCCTGCCGGCGCCGATCGATCAGCAGGTGAGATGCAGGGCGGCGGCCGTCCGTGCCGGGTCGAGCTCGCCGAACCTGTTCACGGCGCGGTCCGTCGGGAGACACTCGACCGCGACGCCGCGTTCGCGCAGGCGATCCAGCGTGGCCGGGTCTGGACGCATCTGCGACGACGCGCCCATGCCGACGATCAACGTGTCCGGCAGCTCGTCGAGGACGTCCTCGAGATCCTCGAGCACAAGCGCGTGCCCGTCGCGGCGCCACCAGTTCCGAACGACGCGCGAGGGCAGCACCACCACGTCGCGGGTCTCCTCCGCCCCGTCGACCACCACGCGGCCGAACCGATAGTCCCGGATCTTCCGCATGATCACGATGCAGAGCGGCGGACGCGGGTCCTCATGATATCCCGCAGGCTCACGATGCCCACGACGGTCCTGCCGTCCACCACGGGCAGATGCCGGAAGCCCTGGCTCATCATGGTCTCGGTCGCGTCGTCGGTGTCCATGTCGGGGGTCGCGGTGACGGGATCCTCGGTCATCCACTCGGAGACCTTGGCGGCGGTCAGGTCGGCACCCGCCGCGGCTGCACGGAGGACGTCGCGTTCCGTGAAGATCCCCAGCAGCATCGAGCCCTCCATCACCACGGCCGATCCGAAGCGCCCCCGCAGCATGCTGGCGGCGACCTCGGCGAGGCGCGCGCTCGGTGGCGTCACGAACACCTCGGACGTCATGACCTCGTTCAGCCTGGGCATATGCGCTCCTTCGGTCTCCGCGTCAGCCGCCTTCGCCTCCCACCTCGTACGCCTCCGGATCCGACACGGGCGTGGCGGGATCGGCCAGGTCCGCGTTCAGTTGGCGCCAGAGTGCGCCTCCCCACGAGCTCACGTGCGGCCAGCGTTGCCAGAAGAGCTGCAGGGTCGTCTCGTCGAAGGTTCGGATCGCGTCGTCGGGGGTGACCGCCTCTGCCACTCGTTCGTACTCCTCGATGACCCGCAGGATCCGATCGGAAGCGTCGTCC
>DATFGG010000200.1:0-3599 GCA_035249665.1 Actinomycetota bacterium
TCATCCAGAGGATCCCGAGAACCATGAGGACCCCGCCCGTGCCCAACATGATCAGACCGATCTGCGTGGTGAAGAGCAACGAGATGTACTCGGGGTTGACGGCGAACATGTAGAGGGCGATCGCGAACGGGAGGATCGCCAAGACCCAGGCGGAGAGCCTGCCCTCGGCCGTGAGGACCTTGATCTGGCGGCGCATCATCGCGCGCTCCCGGAGCGTGTCCGACACGTTGTCGAGGATCTCCGCCAGGTTCCCGCCGACCTCGCGCTGGATGTTCACGGCGAGTACGGCCCATCGGAAGTCGGCGCTCCCGACGCGGTCCGCCAAGGACTCGAGGGCATCCTCCGGGGGTCGACCCAGCCGGATCTCGGCGACGAGCCGTTGGAACTCCACATCGGCGGGGGCCGGGATCTCCCGGGCAACGGTATCGAGCGCTTGGAGGAACGAGTGCCCCGCCCGCAGCGACGACGCCATGATCGTCAGCACGTCCGGCAGCTGCTCGCGCATCTTGTCGCCCCGGCGCCCCAGGGACATCCGGAGGACGACGGTCGGCAGTGCGCCACTGAGGAGACCGATCACACCCGCCAGCAGGGGGTCCTGGAGCAACGCCGCGCCGAGCACCCCGCCCAGGATCGCGGCCCCGACGGTGGCGACCACGAACTCCCCCGAGCGGAGACTGACACCGGCGGCCTCGAGCTGGGCGTCGAGCTTCTCTCCGAAGCCCTGCGCCTTGGCGAACCGGTCGCCGAAGGACGAGACACTCTCGGGGATCCAGCCGGAGCCCGGCTTGCCGACGGCGGATGCGGTCTGCTGCGGCACCGGGCGGCCGATCGCAGCCATCCTCGCCGCCATGTCGCGGTCCGCCTTGACGCGAGCGGCGGTCCCCAACAGGAGCCACCCGAGGGCGAAGGCCGCCAGCGCGACGAGCGCGACGACCACCGCCAGCATCGCCTGGCTCGAGAAGAAGGTGTCGGCAGCCAACATCGTTATCGGTCCCTCGATTCGAGCGCGAACAGCTCCGGGTCGATGTGCACGCCGCGCTCCTGGAGCTTCTCGACGAACTTGGGTCGCAGACCCGTGGACTTCAAACGGCCCCGGAAACGGCCCTCGTCGTCCAGTCCGGCCGAGTAGTCGAACAGGAAGATGTCCTGGAGCGTGATGACCTCGCCCTCCATCCCGGCGACCTCGGTCACGTGCGTGAACCGGCGAGTGCCGTCTTTGAGGCGCGATTGGTAGACGATCAGCTGGATCGCCGATGCGATCTGCTCGCGGATCGCGCGAGAGCCGAGGTCCATCCCCGCCATCATCGTGATGGTCTCGAGACGGGACAGGGCGTCACGCGGCGAGTTGCAGTGGATCGTCGAGATCGAACCGTCGTGACCGGTGTTCATCGCCTGGAGCATGTCCAGCGCCTCGGCGCCACGGACCTCACCGACGACGATACGGTCGGGCCGCATCCGCAACGAGTTCCGGACGAGGTCGCGGATCGAGACCTGGCCCTTGCCCTCGATGTTCGGCGGACGAGCCTCGAGACGGACCACGTGCGGCTGCTGCAGCTTCAGCTCCGCCGCGTCCTCGATCGTGACGATGCGCTCGTCGTCGGGGATGAAGGACGACAGCACGTTCAGTGTGGTCGTCTTCCCCGCGCCGGTTCCGCCGGCGACCATCACGTTGATGCGGCCGCGGACGCAGGACTCGAGGAACTTCGAGACCGACGAGCTCATCGTGCCGAACTCCACCAGATCGTCCGCCTGGTACGGATCGGCGGCGAACTTCCGGATCGTGAGCGTGGGGCCGTCGATCGCGAGCGGCGGGATGATCGCGTTCACACGCGAACCGTCGGGCAGCCGCGCGTCCACCATGGGGCTCGCCTCGTCCACGCGACGACCGACCTTCGCGACGATCTTGTCGATCGTGCGGCGGAGCTGGCCCTCGTCGTGGAACTTCGTGCCGGTCCAGAACAGCTTGCCCGAGCGCTCGACGTAGATCGTGTCCCAGTTGTTCACCATGACCTCGGTGACCTCCGGGTCGCGGATGTAGGGCTCGAGTGGCCCGAGACCGAGAACGCTGTCACCGATCTGCCTGACGATCAGGAGCTTCTCCTGCGCGGCGAGCGGTCCCTCCTCCTCGTCGAGGAGCTCGCGGAGGCGCTGATGCACCATCCCCTCGAGCTCGGTGTCGGACAGGGTCGCGTCGTAGAGGCGCGGTCCGAGGCTCTCGACCAGGCGCTCCTGCACCCGGATGCGGACCTCGGCGATCCGATCCTTCTGTTGGGCCTTCTGCAGCCTGTCTGCCAGGGACATGGGGTGCCTCCTCCTACCTTCTCTGCGTCCTCAGGTTCAGCTTCGAGCGAACAGCTTGCGCTTCTTCTTGTTCGAGGTGTCGATCCCCGCCTCGCCGGCGGCGACCATCTCCGCCTGGCCCGCGAAGCGGACGGCGAGTTGCCGGACCGCCTGCGAAACCTCGGAGTTGGGCTCGTCGAGCACGACCGGCCGACCCTTGTTCAGGGACGTCGGCACGAGTCGGCTCGACGGGATCATCGCGTCCACGTTGATCTTCATGACGCGCTCCACGTCGGAGGCGTCGAGGCCGACCTTGGAGTCCGCCCTGTTCAAGACGACGCGGAACCGCTCCCGCGGCAGGCCGATCGTGAGCAGGGTGTCGAGCGACTTCGACAGGTGCTTCACCCCGACGACGTCGAGACCCGTCACGAGACAGATCGCGTCGGAGAGGTCGAAGCACACGAGCGCCGAGTCCGAGTAGTCCACCGAGGCGTCCACGACGACCCAGCCGAACTCGTTGCGGAGCGCGCGGAGGAACTTCCCGATCGCCTCGCCGGCCGGGGCCTCTGCCGCCGGGTCGGGCGGGGCGCCGAAGCCCCACAGGTGCTCCGAGAGCTGGACACCGATCTGCTTGATCCTGGAGCGCTCGGCGCCTTCGCCCAGCTCCATCAGGTCCTGGATCGTCGCGGTGGGCTCCCGGCCGAAGTACGTGAAGACGTCGCCCATGTCGATGTCGAGGTCCACCACGGCCGTGTCCTGCCCGGTGACCTCGGAGATCGAGGTGGCCAGATTGGACGTCAGGAAGGTCTTGCCGGTCCCTCCCTTGGAGGAGAAGACCGACAGGATCCGGCCGCGCGTGACGGGCTGGCCGTCGGTCGCGGTGACGTTGACCGAGCGGAGGTTCCCCGCCCAGACGATCGCGCGCTCCACGGCATCGCGGAGCTCCTCGGTCCCCTGGGTCATGTCGACGACGTCCCGGATACCCGCGCGCATCGCCGCCGGCAGCAGCCCGTTCCAGGTGTGGTCCCGGACCAGCACCATGGCCGTCCCCGGGGCCTGGCGCCCGACGAACTCGGCGAGGCCGAGTGCGTCGGGCTCCTTGACCTCGGGCGAGAGGACCAGGACGTCGATGGGCTGGAAGGCGTTGAGCAACAACTCCTCGGCAGCCGTTGCCGACTGCACCCAACCCACCTCGTCCGGGCCCATCTCGACGGCCCTGGCGACCTGTTGGCGGAACGACTGCGGCGTCCCGACGGCGACGACGCTGGCGTCGGTCATCCGAGCTTCGCTCCGAGCAGCAGCTCGATCGGAACGGTCGA